>JAPLUM010000768.1:0-29510 GCA_026397605.1 Verrucomicrobiota bacterium
CAATGTGCGGATCGCCAGCATGGCTTGCGACTGACTTAAAACCAGCTTCGGTTAATTTTGATTGTGTCTGAAGATAAACCCTCTGCCCAATAATGGCGGGGTGCATTTCGACAATGATCACTCGGACAGACATCCAAGATTGGCCTTCTCCCAAAAGAACCTTCTCCTCTGCGCCTTCGATATCCATCACGAGGGCATCAAATGGACCATACTCTTCAAAAAGAGAATCAACTGTGCTGCCTGGAACGGTTACTGTTCTAGCTCCATGCTCCAGACATACCATGGAAGTAAGTACGCCACTCTGCATGTCAAGATTCAAATCAGAACCATCACCAATGGCTCGATTTAAAATTTGGAAATGCCCTCCGTTAGTAAGTCGATTCGATTCTAGAAACGGAATTAATGTGGGGTTAGCCTCAATCACTAAATGTGAACTGGGCACATCGAGTCGAGAGTTAATGGTCATGGATACGATCCCAAGGCAGCCACCGAGTTCACAAACACGATCTGTCGGACGAATAAATTTTGAGCCGAACGTCCGCTCTGGCAATTCATAATCGTTAAACCAATAGGTCGCCAGAGAACTCCAGCTCTGATGTTTTAATGGAACACGGAAAGTCATTCCATTTAGATGAAAATGCCTGCGAAAAAGAAGGAATAAAAGACCCAAGAATGGATTGGCGCGCAGTGTCAAAAACAAGCCGAATGGATGCGGAAGACTATCACGAAGGCGCCGCCTTAGACTCGCAAGGTTCTGGATCATTTGGACGAAAAATGCATACAGTGACCACTCGGACTTTGGTGATTGCGCAGTTGCGCCAGCAGAAAATCTGCCCAGATACGAGCCAACGATTCGTGGCTATACAAAGAAAGTGTCCTTTGCCTCTGTTTGACCGCAAGAGCCTGAAGATCACTCTGGCTCTTTAACCACGGCTCTACGACTGATAATAAGGATTCAAGGTCGGAGTGATTAAAAATGGCTTCGGGGAATCCAATGACTTCAGGTATGGCACCTGAGGATGAGCCAAAAGTTGGCACACCAGCGGCCATCGCCTCAATGAGTACATGCCCAAACTGCTCCTCCCAGAGATCCGGGCCGAAAGTAACTGGCTTACTGGCCAAGATAAAGAGATCCAATGAACGCATAAAAGCCGCGACATCACGATGAGGGCGCGGACTTAACAAATGAAGCCACGGATTGGACGCAGCGAAGGCAGTCAATTCCTCAAACATATCCCCATGGCCCAGCATGGCGAGATGGATCACTTTATCAGGAAACGAAGAGCGCAAACGTTCGGTCGCCAAGAGGAGTTCGGGTATTCCTTTGGAAGCAGTCAAGCGTCCGCAAAAGCCGATCAGAAACGAATCCGAAGGCAACCCAAGTTCAAATCGGATCTTGGTTTTTTCTTCGGAACTAGGGGGATGGAATTCGCGACATTCGACACCCAGTTGTGCAGCTACTAGATTGGCGTTTTCTTTACCGCCATACTTCAAGAATATCGTTCTGCATGCAGCATTTCCTGAGATGGAAAAATGATGAGTTTTTACAGCTAACCGATAGATGAAAGAAAGGATAATACCCTTTAACCCTGGGCGCTCAATATTCTCCCAGCTGAATTCGCCAAAAACAATCTTCGGTTGAATGAGGCGTGACAAAAGCCAAGTTTGCCATCGGATAAAACTCCAAGGTTCACTATCGACTAAAATGAGATCGAACGATTGGTCTCGAAGTAACTTCGATAAATGCAGATGGAAGTATTTTGTGTGACTTTGCCCAACTGGCCACCTTGGCAGTCTCATTAGTTGATACTCGGGCAAATGATCTTCGTGATCAAAGTCAGCCAAAGGCCGGCCAAACAATGTGCCTGTATCAAGATCCCAAGTAACACAGGTAATTTGGAAATACCCTGCTAATGGGTTTAATTTCCGTCGATTGAAAGCTGTAGCATACATGTGCCCGATCATTAAAAGATGGGGCTTTTGATGATGCAGATCAGACGGCACAGCGGGCCTCCTTTTTTGAGGAAGCTGCATGCAACAAAATCGAAGTCAGACGATCTGCATAAGCATTCACATCCAGTGCCTTTTTCAAATGGATTCCGGACTGAGGAACCCATTCTTTCTGCATGAAAGCACGCAGAACTTGGCAAATCGAGTCAACATCAAAGCCAACAAAGCGGCCATTAACTCCATCCTCAAGAATCATCTCGGAGCCATGATGAGGAGTTAAAAACAAAGGCAATCCACAAGCTGCCGCTTCGACCTCAACAAGAGCAAAAGCTTCTGAATAGGATGGGAATAAAAAGGCGTCAGCAGCTGCGAAATAATTCTCCACATCTGGCACGGAGCCTGTAAATTTGAGCCAATCGTAACTTTGCCCGATTTGTTCTTTCAGGCTTCCCAGGCGTTCTTGCGTCCCCCCCACAACAAGCAAGCGGATCTCAGGAAAGCTAAGATGCAGTTTCTTGATGGCTTCGAGAGCCAAGAAAAAACCTTTCCTGCGATAGTGTCCAGTGCTGACGAAAACAAAAACTTGATCCGGCTCTTGATAGCCTAAGCCAAGTCTCATCTGTTCCCTATGTTCAGCTTTAACCCCAGCATGGAATCTCATGGGATCAAAGGAGTTTGGAAGCACCAGAATTTGTAAGCTTTGATTTTCCTGCTGTGTATCATTTGCCACAGCATCAGAAACACAAATGACGGTCTTTGCTGTCGTAGTTTGGAGAAAACGACGTGCCTGATACAGGCTTGAAAAGTTTATGACTCTTTCAGCGAAATCTCGCAAGGAGTGGATACCCAACAAACCTTGGCGTCTTTCCCAATCAAAGGGTGAAAAATGAACATGGCAGACATCACATTTGGCTAGGTATCCTGCCACACTGTAGATCACCTCTGGCGGCATCTGGCCCATGAGTTGATATCGCCACCAAGACTTTACTGACACCATCCACGAAAAGACAAATGATCCAATGATAGGAAGGTTTCCAAATCGTGGTAAGAGACAAATTCGATCCCAGACGAAATCAACGTCACAGCGCCAGCACCAGATTTCGATTTCAAAACCGGCAGCCTGAAGTCGTGGCAGCGATCTGATCACCCCCTTCATAGAAGGGCTAGAGAGGCTTATATTGGGATCAACGATGAGTAACTTCACAGAACGGGCAGGCCTTAAGTGAACAAAAGCTACCAACTCAATGATTCTTAATCCGCCACATTGCTTCGGAGCCCCAATCTTCGTTCGACCGCCATTTTGATGGCATTAGGGAGAGTGCGCCTAATGCGCCTCAATCCGAGTTGTCGGTCATCATGAGCCTGAAGCCATTTCGCTGGATGAATAACATCCAATATCTGGCAACTCTCAGGGTTTCGTTGCCACTGAGCCTGGCTCAATTTTTCAATCCAAGGAGAATCTTTCTTCACGTATAAAACCAAATTCTGCTGATAATAGTAGGCGCATTGGGGACTACCCCAAACCAGACGGCGCAAATAATCAGATGCATAAAAATCATGCTTCATAAATTTGGCGGCCCAAAAGCTCTGCCATTGCTCATTTCGATGATCAGTTCCGCCCTGATGAGGAATAGCGGCAGAAAAGACGATCACATCCGCACAACCAGCTAAGAACTCTACAAACGCATCAGCTCTGGTTGGAGTGATATGCTCAGCCACCTCCAAACAGGTGGCTATTTCAAAGCTTTCACCTTCAGGACGACTTGGATTCTCGAGATCTGCTTGGCGAAAGGAGGACCAATCAATTCGGAAATCCACTTCCTTCACATAACTGCCATCTAAACCACGCAGTCTTTCTACTCCATGGTCTTTGAATACCTTTAACCAAGTGCCAACTCCACAACCGATGTCGATCACAGAGCGTGGTTTAAACATCTCCAAAATCTTGGGCACCACAGTAGAAGCAGACGCTTCGGATTCACCAATGTAAGAATGATAAAAATTCGAGTTATAAGGTGTGCTCATGAGTTTGAAACGATGATGATTAAAGAGTGCGTATGCCTAGCTTGCGCAGGAGTGCTTTGGCAGAGGAGGAAATTCGAAAGATGAATCGACGAGTAATTGACCATTGATGAAAATTGACCAAGCCTTCGAGTAATTGTGTTTTCTGCGCTACCGCATCCCCCGGCACAATACAGGTGGCATGATGAATTACGGCGCTTTTTGGCAACCAGACGCCATGTGTGCGTGCATAAAATTCAGGTCCCAAAAACTCCCATTTAGGCGCACCTGCCTTTTGGAGTAGAAGGTTGATAGCATCTTGTTCATTACCATTGGTTTCATGAATGGTGGTTTGGAGAACAATTTCGAAAAACGCCAGTGTTTGTTGATTGCACTTGATGGCATAGAAGCCACCGCAAGCATCGTTGCGGCCACGGGCAAGCTTTTGAACAGCAAAGAGAAGATCTTTGTCAAGAAAAGGAGCAAGCATCTTACTCGCAGTGAGACCAAAGAATTGAATATCCACATCTGACCACACAATGATGGTGCCTTCATGCCGCTTAATGGATGCGATGATCTGCTCGAGTTTAAATAAAATGCATCGCTTAAAGTCGTCAGCTAAAAACTCCCCTTTGCCTTCTTGCTCCAAATCCAAGGCGTGCAGATCAAACTGATCTTGATTGAGTGAAGGTAAAAAGAACCTCTCATATAGTACCCGATGCGAGGGAGTGATCACGGCATAAATAGGAATACGATCAGTCATAAGTATGTCAAAATGCCTTTGAATTTTAATTCGGCAGAATGTCCCCTGTCCGCCTAGAACTAGCCAGCCATTGAAGAACTTGCTGCCGCGCCTGGCCAGAAATCATCCATGCCCAGACTCCGTTTCCCTGGTGCATGGCTAGGTCTGCGCAGTTTCGATTCCGATACGCCGAGATAAACCACAAGGCCCATGCGCCAGAACAAAAAACAGCAGCGATGACCGTGCCATTGTTGAAAAAGGCAAGAATAGCTAAGAGCATCACACCTTTGATTAAGCCAATCCAGATCATGGCAAGGATGTTCCTTTGAGTTCCTCCCACAACTAAAGCTACTCGTGAGTTAAACTGGAAAAGGATCATGGGTATTAAGGCTAGAGCAAGGGGCAATACGGCATTAGCCGATTCTGCAAAAGACTGGCCATAAAGCAGGCTCACTGCCCAAGGCCCCCCTAAAATCATCCCAATAGTCAGCACCCACGCTAATACCCCAAGCATACCTAATGATTGAGCAATGAAAGCATGATAAGCGCCTGGCTCACGATTGCGTAGTACTCGGGTTAAGCGCGGAGTTAGCGGCACCAACAGGTAAACCGACAATTGCACGGACGTTTCGAAGAGTTTCATAGCTGCGGCATAATCACCAGCGACTGCGACCATGCCAAAAGCACCCAGCAGAATGAGTTCGACTTTCAAAAACAAGGATTCGGCCTGACCCTGCAAGGCCGTCTTGAATGCTTGCCGAATGAGAATGCGACTAACGCACCATAGAAGTCTGAATCGTATTTTTGTGAATAAGACGCTGACAATCATCCCCCATCCGAGACATGCTCCAATGAGCATTTCTGCGGCCATAAGCATCAACTGTTGCCCGGGCGTAGCTCCATAGCAGGCTGCTGTAATACGAACGATCGAACTAACGGCAACGATGCTGGTTCCAATGACTGCGGCCTTACTTGAGAGACCTTTGGCATGCAGCCCGGAAAAGTACAATTGTCCGGCTTGGAGAATCAAAGGTAGAGTGAAAATTAAACTAAAGGGTGCGGCCTCACGGAATGTATCGCTTTTCGCTAGCCACCAACTCATACAGGCTATGACTGCTGCTCCTACAATGCCAAGAACGGTCATCAAAATGATCGCTGACTGCATGTAGATCTGCGGTTTTTTGTGATTACGCGACGCGAGCACAACATGCGCTGAGGGTAATCCAAAATCACACAGTGCCATGACCAGACCCACGGACGCCATAATGGCCGAAAGTGTGCCAAATCCTGCATTGCCGAGCTGACGTCCAACCCAAATGGTCGTTCCGATTCCGCAGCTTAATCGGACCACATGGCAGCTTACTAGAACGACGGAGGTCATTGATTTTTAAACGGCGTTCTCAAGAATGGCGTCTTTTGAAAGTTGCCCCTAGGAATGGCTGGATAGAGCCGAGCGTTTGGAGGCATCCTGCTGGGGACAAATGCCGGATTTTCAGTCGAAGCAGTTGCTTCTTTGTCAGATTTCGGTGCAACGATACGAGCCCAAATGATACCAAGCATCAACCACAGAAAGACTGTAATAGGAAAGATCGAAGTACGGGATCCACTGAGCATTGACGTCGCAACAATGCCTGCGGTGGTGCCTAGCGCCAAAGCCGCCATCCAACGTTCCTGCCTGTTGTGGATGGAAATAATGCCGGCATGTATGCGTGACAAAACAAGGACACAGACAAGTATCACAATGCCAACAGGAACGACACCGTAGGCCAATAATGACTGCGTTAATGGATCGTGTGAATAGATGGACTCACTCACTTCTTCGGTGACGCCGAAAAAGCTCCAGACTTGGGGATTATTGGCAAGGTTGCGAAAGCCTTCTAACCGATCACTGAAAGTCTGCACTCGGGTGAGTTGCTCGATAAAATCGAATTCAGGTGGCAGTAAAGTGGATATAAAGATTTGAATGTCAGCCAGTCTTTCTTGAAGCCAACCTGAAATCATAATGAGTCCGATATAGCTTGTCACCGCAATCAGGTAAAAGAGGCGGATGGCCATCGGACTTAAAGCCGTTAAGGCCATAATCGCTCCTAGAATCGGGATAAAAAAGTCACTCCTAGAAGTGGAAGCAAGAAGCCCCCCGATATAAATGATTCCCAGAAAGAAGTGCAATGGATGAGGCATCTTCCTTCCAGGACGAGTCAATGGTCCAGAAAGAAAGGCTAGTAGTGCCATGATGCCGCAGATGGCACCTAAAGCGGTTGGTGAGTTGAGTGTGGAAAAGGGCCGAACATCTCCGGTGAGAAGCTGTTTGATCAGAATCGACATTCCAGTTTTGAGATATTCAATCTCATACTCAGCGAGTCCAAAGGCAGCCTGATAGATACCATAGATAGGAATGGGTAAGTAGGCGATGAGAACTGTGCGGATAAGTTTAACCTGATCTGTGAATTTGCTGTAAAGCAAAGGTATGACAAAAAGAAAACAGGCGTAACCAGCTGTATTGCCCACCTCTTGTAATGCTGCCATTGTTCCGCCTGATGCTTTTCTAGCCACGATCAAGGATAAAACGAGCGTGAGAATGATGACGCCTAGAGCTTGAAGTTGTGTTTTACCGAAACGTATGCGCCCCTGAAGAACTTGTAAAAACACACCAATCGTGGCCCCGGCCATTAAGGCGGGCGCGATACCCAACACAAAAGCTAGATCCGTGTATGAGACGCGATCAGCAACGACGAGTAACCTTTTTGCCAAATCGATGTAGCCACTGGCAACCAGCAACACAACGACCGCAGTTTTTGGTTTGCCAACTCCTAACAGGATGGAGCCTGCAAGTAAGTATCCAAAAAAGCCACCTAGCTGATTGCTTGTCGAGAGTAATAGCGAAAGCAAAACATAGCCCATGCCTAGCATGGCAATAATCAGGCCTGCAATGGGTCTAGATCCATTCATAAGATCGCTGCTAGTAGGTTATCAGCCCATAACATCCTCGGTGTAAAGGATCGTTATTGAATTGATGCTTTATCGTCTCCGGATTTCGGGACGATGTCTATTTAAACGCTGCCTCGACGTACTCACAAAGCACATGGCCAGCAAGGAGATGGCATTCTTGGGTGTAGGCGGTGACGGTTGAAGGCACGCTGTAACTGTGGTGCGATAACTGGGCACACTCACCCCCATTTTGGCCGGTAAAGCAAACAACGACACAACCCTGCTCCCGCGCTGCCTTGAGAGCAGCAATCACGTTTTTGCTGGTGCCCGAGGTGGAGATACCAACAACAACATCCCCTGTTTGTGCAAGTGCTTCGACCTGCCTTGAGAAAACTGTTTCAAAGCCATAGTCATTGCTATGTGCGGTGAGTATCGAGGTGTCGGTGGTCAGTGCAATCGCTGCTAAAGCACGGCGATTGATGCGATAACGAACCACAAGTTCTGCAGCAAGATGTTGAGCATCGGCTGCACTGCCACCATTTCCAAAGAAGATGATTTTTTTGCCTGACTTAAGCGCAGTCAACCAAGCTTCGGCAATGGACTCGAGAACGCCGCGGCATTCGTCAAGACGCTGAAGTGTAGCGTGATGGCCATCAATATGACCCTGGAGCATGGAGGCAAAATCGGACATGAGAAATCAATCTTCGAAGGCTTGTAGCAGCTCCTCTTTCATCACTCGTGCGGTGCCGAGCTTTCCAACGACGATGCCGCTGGCGTGATTGGCGAGGTCGGCGGCGTCTTCGGCGCTGAGGCCGGCGGTGAGGGCAAGGGTGAGGAAGGCGATGGCTGTATCGCCCGCACCGGAGACATCATACACTTCGCGGGCGCGAGTGGGGATGTGGTGCGGGGCGGTATCGCGCTGAAAGAGGATCATGCCTTGCTCGCCAAGAGTGACGAGAACTTTGCCGACGGCCCATTGATCGAGGAGTTGCTCACCGACTTCGAGGAGGCGCTTGTCCTCCAGCGGTGGGCCAGGGCTGCGGTGATCTTGAATGCCTGCGGCGGCAAAGGCTTCTAGGCGATTGGGCTTCACAAGGGAAGCGCCATGCCAGCTCAAGGGATTCCTTGGTGACGGATCGACGGTGACGAGCTTACCTGCGGCTTTGCAAAGACCGAGCACCTGGTCGGCGAAGGCTTGAGTCACGAAACCTTTGCCGTAGTCTTCGATGATGACGCCATCGAGCTCAGGGAGCATGGCTTCGAGACGCTGAGAGATGATGGCCAATTCATCGCTGGAAAGTTTTTCGATGGTTTCCCGATCTACACGAACGACATGCTGTTGGCGGGCAATGATCCGCGTTTTGGCGATGGTAGGCAGCGTATCGCTTTCCAGCATGGGATCTGTATTCACGCCTTCATCGTTGAGTAGGCGTTTGAGTTCACCTGCGGCGCTGTCTTTGCCGACGCGGCCCATGAGAAAGGCATGTGGCGTGAAGGCGGAGAGATTGCGGGCGACATTGGCGGCTCCACCAGGGAAGGTGGTTTCCTTTGTTACCTCGACAATCGGGACGGGGGCTTCTGGCGAGATGCGCCGCACGGCTCCCCAGATAAAATGGTCCAGCATCACGTCACCAATGACGAGCACACGACTTTTGGCCATGCGCTGAATGGCATCACGGGCAGTGGTGGCGGTGAGCATGCTTTTGAGTGGGAAATTTAGCCGCGGCGCGCACGGACGGCGGCAGCGAGGTCGTTCAGCATGGTCTCGGTGGTAGCCCAGTTCACGCAGGCATCGGTGATGCTCTGACCATAGGTAAGTGGTTGCCCAGGTTTGGCGTCTTGGCGGCCTTCGACGAGATGACTTTCAATCATGACGCCGGTGATAGATTTGCTGCCGTGGCTGATTTGATCGGCTAGGGACTCGGTGACGAGGGGTTGTTTCCGGTAGTCTTTGAGGCTGTTGCCGTGGCTGCAATCCACCATCACACTTGCAGGTAGGCCGCGAGCGGTTAGCTGGCCGACGACGGTGTCGATGGAGGCTGCGTCAAAGTTGGTGCCAGCCTTGCCCCCGCGCAGGATAACGTGGCAGGCTTCATTGCCGCGTGTTTTGACGATGGCAGCGACGCCGTCTTTGGTGACTGAAAGGAAGCAGTGCTGACCTGCAGCGGCCTGAATAGCATCTAGAGCTACTTGGATGCCGCCATCGGTGCCGTTTTTGAAGCCGACGGGCATGGAAAGCCCGGAGGAGAGCTGGCGGTGGACTTGGCTTTCCGTGGTGCGCGCGCCGATGGCTCCCCAGGAAACGACGTCAGCGATGTATTGCGGAGTGATGACATCCAGAAACTCGGTCCCAGATGGGATGCCCATGCGTGTAAGCTCGATCAGCAGTGCGCGTGCTTCACGCAGCCCACCATTGATGTCGTAGCTTTCATTGAGGTGCGGGTCATTGATGAATCCCTTCCAACCAACGGTGGTGCGTGGTTTTTCAAAATAGACACGCATGACAATCTCCAGATCCTTGGCGTGCTTTTCACGGGCGGCCTGGATGAGTTGCGCGTATTCTAAGGCAGACTTGTGATCATGGATCGAGCAGGGGCCTGCGACGACGAGAAGCCGATCATCTTGCCGGTTGAGGATAGCCTCTGCTTGTTTACGTGAAGACTCGATGAATGCGGCCCCGGTCTCATTGAGAGGGAGATCATGCATGAGAAGGGCCGGCTGAATCAGCGGCAGGATCTCGGCCACGCGGAGATCGTCAGTAGGGTGGGATTGGCTCACAAGTCAGTCGGGTTAAAAGAGGGCAAACAAAATGGGCGCTTTTGCAGGAATGGCAAGCAGCCTGTGGCAGGAGAGCTTTTCTTGAGTAGCTGCCGCCCTCGGTCAGGCAGCGTTAGCTGCCACCGCTCTAGCGATGTTGCAGTCCGCGGCGAGCTCAGTCTCAGGACCTAACTCACGTAGCTGCTCATCGCCGGAAACGATGGTCATGCGGATTCTATTTATTACGGAAAATAGAGTCATTCATTTAATTTGGAAAGGTTTATATTCAGAAAAACAAGAACTTTTAGAGTTCGGAGACCCATTGAGATTTTCTGAAGCTCCTTTTTTCCCTTTGTCGTCTTAAACTTCCAATTGGATCCCCAGTTCACAGACCTGTCGTGGAGGCAGATCAAAGTAGCCTGTGGCTGGCCGAGACAGTCGGGAAAGCATGACAAAGAGTTTTTTCCGCCAGAGCGCCATTTTGCCAGGGCCGTTAGTGAGGAGTACTTCGCGGCTTTGATAAAACGTGATGCCGTTCTTGTTGAGTTTGGTTTTCCCTTCCAAAGCCTGGACGAGATCATCAAAGACCTGGGGCGACTCCGCAAAGCCGTAGCGTAGGACGACGCGATAAAAATCGTCGCAGTGTTCTTCCACCGTGTGGCGAGTTTCATCACAGACATAGGGGGAGTCTTCAAAGCGGACGGTGAGTAGGATGACTTGCTTATGCAGGGCTTTGTTATGCTTTAGATGATGCAGTAGCGCCAGCGGTAGGCCGTCGGCGCTGGCTGACATAAAGACGGCTGCTCCAGGGACACGGATGATGCGGTCTTTGCCGATTTCATCCACGAGGAACTGCACGGGTAATCTGCCCCGTTGCATCGCTTGGAGACTGCCAGAGACATAACCTATTTCAGGGATGAGGAAGATGATGACAGGGATGCCCGCTTTCCAAAGCGGCCACTGCCAGACTTCTCGGGCCACGAGGAAGAAGAGCAGGCTGGTAAAGGTCATGTCCAGAGCGACGGAGAGTCCATATGCCGCGGCGAGATTGGTGGAGGATTTAAAATGGAAAACCAGAGCCAGGCAGCAGACCATGAGCAGGTAATTGACCTGCGGCATGTAGATCTGACCACGTACGTCGGGGTTGGTGTGGATGATTTTGAGACGGGGCAAGTAGCCGAGCTGCACCGCCTGCTGGGTCAGTGAATACACACCGGTAATCATGGCCTGAGAGGCAATGATGGTAGCCGCTGTAGCCAGCAAGATTACAGGAATCAGTGCTACCTGAGGCACGAGGCTGAAAAAGTGGTGGTAGCCCGGTTGCAGGGAGGCATTGACGTCTGATAAAACGAGAGCGCCCTGACCGAGATAGTTCAGCATCAGCGCTGGGAGAACGATGACATACCAGCTGCGCACTAGCGGTGGACGACCAAAGTGGCCAATGTCCGCATACATGGCCTCACAGCCAGTGACGGCCAAAAGGACGAGCCCCATGAGCACGAAGCTATCATGCCCGTGATGCATGAGGAAATTGATCCCGTGATGCGGCGATATTGCCGAAAAGACGCCGGGATAGCTGCTGATATTGATGATCCCAAGAATCGCCAACGTGAGGAACCAAAGCACCATGATTGGACCAAAGGCCTTACCGATGGTCGCGGTGCCATGTCGCTGCACTAAAAAGAGGCCCATGATGATGACGGCGGAAATAGGCACTACATAATGAGAAAGGTCAGTGCCAAGCTTGGCATCGAGCAGCGCCAAGCCCTCGACGGCAGAGAGGACTGAGATCGCTGGAGTGATCATACCATCTCCATAAAGCAGACAGGCACCAAAGATGCCAATCAGTACGATGGCACCCGTCGTCTGCGGTTTGAAGCCACGCTTAGCTGAGCGGAAAAGGGTGAGCAGCGCAAACATGCCGCCTTCGCCCTGGTTCGTCGCCCGAGTGATGAAGCCGAGGTACTTGAAGCAGACCATGACGATCAGCGACCAGAACATCAGCGAGAGCGGCCCTAGCACGCCGAGCGGATCTCCCGGTGTAGGTTTCGCGTGATGGAGGCATTCTTTGAGCGCGTAAAGCGGGCTCGTGCCGATGTCTCCGAAAACCACTCCCAATGCTACGAGAGCAAGGGACCAACTGTTTGACGATTTGTGTTCTGACATGGGAGATCTCCGGGGTGTGACCCGAAGCCCTGTTAGATTCAGGGACGGGATTTATGCCGCCGGATGCACAGATTTGCAAGCGACTTTCCCATTTCAGACACTTGGCTAAAGAGGCGTATGAACAGTATTCACTCAGCAGTTAGGCCAAAAGCGGTCACCTCATTTTTATTGGCGCAGAGGCGTGTGAGGCGGAAGTCGGCACAGAGCGGGGGCGCTTCTTGCTTCAGTTGATCCATGAGGTGATACTCGTCGGTGCCTTTGAATTTCAGGGTAACGATGAAGCGGCGCATCTGCTTTTCTCTCAGCCATTCCAGGAGTAAATCAATGCTGCGCTGAGGCGCGGCAATGATGTCACAAATCAGCCAATCGACAGGTGTTTCAGGCTTGAATTTAAAAGCATCGGCTTGGATGAACTTGAGCCTTGGACTGCGCATGAGATCGTCCCGCAGAGGTGCGCGATCAATGGCAATGACATGCGCGCCGCGCTGGATGGCGACGTAGCTCCAGCTGCCAGGGGAGGCGCCGAGATCGACACAAGTTTGTCCGCGCTCGATCTGGTGGCCTAAACGGAACTCGGCTTCGATCACTTTAGCAAAGGCACGAGAAGGGGCTGCTTTATCCTCTGCATGAGGGATGTATCCGGCGATGTGCTGAGATAAGATAGCGCGCAATTCTTGAGTTATCGGCGTAGCGGAAACAAACCCTGCATCGGGACCTGTTAGCACGGCTTGGACTAAGGCTTCTCCGCTTTGGGTGATGTCGGAGTCTTTTTGCCAAGAGCGGAGCAGACTGCGTCTGCGTTTTTTGAGTCGCTCAGTGAGCGCTGTGAGGATGAGCTCGCATCGATGTTGGCCTGCCTTGCCTTCACCGTAAGCGGGCCAGAGATGCAGACGCCAAGGTTGATCGTCGCTCAAGGCAGCAAGCATAGCGGCAATGATGTGATCCGCCCAGCCGTTGATGGAGGCCTCTGAGATGAGCGTCACATTCGGCAGTGCCTGATGAGCAAAGGCCAAGATGGCAGGATCTGGCAGCGCATCAGCCAGGACAAAGGGCTCATTGATGCGGGATGAGATGCCTGTGCGGCTAAGCTCATCAACGAGAAAGCTGGCGCTCTCTTCTGCCGGGAAAAAGGCATGCATGGCTCAGGTGAAAAGTGTGAGCAGCGGCGCCAGTTCGGGGGCTTCTTCACAGACGATGCTTAGATTAGCCACTCCAGTTGGGATGTGCTGCTCGAAGTGGGTCTTTCCCAGATTACGGCTGAGATTGGCATAGGCTCCGAGCGCCTGCATGAGACGCTGGGCGGCGCAGAGATAGAAAATCTCACGCATTTCTGGCAGGTTCAGTCCGCGCAGATTGGCATAATACGCGAGCATCTCCCCACGCTCGCTACGGCTGATTTTCACATAGGGGTCAAAGAGCAATGAGGCCAGATCATACTCGGCTAAGCCCGGACGCAGGCCTTGGTAATCCACCAGCCAGGCTGCGCCATCCCGCATGATGACGTTTTGACTTTGGAAATCTCGGTGAACCAAGCAGCGCGGGAGCTGACCAAGTTTTTGACGCAACTGCGCCAGAGCTTCATGCGCCGAGCTAAGATCCTTCACATCTCGGTTTAAGAAACCCTGCGCGAAGTGCTCAATAAAATAGTTCTGCTCCCACTCATACATGCCTTCATTAAACTCAGGCTCCATGGCGGCTACCTCTTCATCAGTGAGGCTGGATTCCGCCACTGCATGAATTTTGGCGGCCTCTTTGAGTGTCGCTTCATACAAAGGGCGGCGCAGTTCCCAGGGCTCTTCATGATGAGCATGTAGATCGTCCCGCCCCAGATCCTGGAGCCAGACGAGCAAACGCTGCTCATCAAAGGCATAGATAGCAGGCACATTCACGCCCAGAGCTGCTAAGCGGTGAGTAGAAGGCACGAACTTTGGGTTATCCCGCCGGGCCAGGGTGTAAATCATGAGCACCATGGGTGGATGGGTTGCAGCTGCCCAGGTGAAGCGATAAAATTGGCGATCCGATCCGCCTTTGACGATGGCCTCGACCTCGCATAGCACATCCTTCAGTGCAGGGAATTGCTGACGTGTCAGGATGAGTAGGGCCTCTTGTTCGGGTGGCATGGAAAGCGTTTAATCTAAACTGGAAATCTGGTGGGCGAAAGACTTTCTCACAAGTCTGCTGATTCATGGCTGCCAAAAGCCCTGATTCCAGCGCGCACAATGCAGCGCTTCAGCTGCGCGCCAGCGGCCACATGTGCCCCAGGCCAAAGGATGCAGTCTTCGATCTCAGCTCCTTTTCCGACGATAGCGCCGTCACCGATCACATTCAGTCCTGTCAGGACGGCACCGCTTTCAATGCGTGCATTGGCAGAGATAACGGGCGTTGTTTCGCCCTGATCATGCAGAGCTTGATGCGCATCCAGGTAAGCGGTGCGGCTGCCGAGATCCCACCAGTGGCCTTCGTCTACGACGACTCCACCCAAGCCTGCACCTTGCTCGATCATTTTTAAAAAGATGGGAATCACAGACTCCACTTTGCCAGGAGTCAGCCAGTCCAGGAACTCAGGACTGCAAATATAGATGCCGGTAAACAGATGCGTGCCCTCATTGCCAGTGCCGAGCTTGTTCCGTATGTCGGTAATCCGACCACTGGCGTCATCATAGCCAATGTGCAGAGCCGGCCCGCTGCTGCGCAAAGCTAGCGTGACGAGGTTTCCCTCTTCCTCATGCGCTCGGATCAGTGGATCTAGGGGCAGGTTGGTGAGGATATCGCCATTATAAACGATGAATGGCTCGTTGCCTAACAAGTCGCGCACATTGGCGATGCCGCCCGCGGTTTCCAACCGAACGGGCGATTCATCGCGAAAAGAAATCGGCGCACCGTGATAGCTGCCCTCTGGGAATGCCCGCGCATACTCGCCAGGCAGGTGATGCGTATTGACCACAAACTCGCGGATCCCCGCTGCCATGAGATGATCAAAGGCATAAGTGATGAGAGGTCGGTGAAAGACAGGAATGAGAGGTTTTGGGAGCTGGTCTGTCAGCGGACGCAGCCGCTCACCGAGACCCGCGCCAAGGACGAAGGCTTTTTGCACGCTCGGCTACTAAGCGGGAGGACGACTTGTGCAAATTTAAATCCCACTGATCACACCCTCTTTACTGACGTGGATGCGCTCCGCTGCCGGGATTTTTGGCAGCGCTGGCATCCGCATCATGGTGCCTGTCAGGGCAACGAGGAATCCTGCTCCATTGGCAATCTCGAAGTCCCGCACCGTGATTCCGAACCCACGCGGACGTCCGAGCTTGGTGGCATCGTCGGAAAGAGAGTTCTGCGTTTTTGCCATGCACAGTGGCAGATGGCCAAAGCCGCTCCTTTCAAAGAGAGCAAACTTGGCTTTTGCAGCATCTGTCAGCGTCACACTATCAGCACCATAAATCTTGGTGGCCACAGCGGTGAGTTTCTGCTCAACGCTGTCTTCTGGTTGGTAGAGGAAGGGCAGCGGCTTCGTCTGCTTTGGCAGTGCCGCGAGAACGGTTTCTGCCAGCTGCGTAGCTCCAGCGCCACCTTCTCCGAAAACATTGGCGATGGCACATGGCACGCCGCGAGCCTGACAAAATTCATCGACGATGGCCATCTCCTCAGGGCTGTCGTTCAGGAACTGATTGATCGCCACGATCACAGGCCGCTGAAACTGCGCTGCACTATCCAAATGTGCCGCCAAGTTCTCCAGCCCACGTGAGATGGCTGCTGGATCTGGCTGCGTCAGTGCATCTAGCGCCACACCACCATGCATTTTCAGCGCCCGCAGGGTAGCCACGATCACGATGGCCTCAGGCTCCAGTCCTGACTGGCGGCACTTGATGTGCATGAATTTTTCCCCACCGAGATCAAAGGCAAAGCCGGCCTCTGTGACTGCATAATCCGCATGAGCCAGGGCCATGCGCGTGGCCACCACAGAATTACAACCATGGGCGATATTGGCAAATGGGCCACCATGGAGGAAAGCAGGCACGCCTTCCACCGACTGAACAAGATTTGGCTGCATGGCATCACGCAGCAGGGCCATCAGAGCGCCAGTGACCTTGGCCTCCTTCGCCAGCACAGGCTCCCCCTCAGGAGTGAAGCCAGTGACGATGCGGTCCAGGCGGGCACGCAAATCAGCCAATGATTCGGATAGGCAGAGAATGGCCATAACCTCCGACGCTGCGGTGATATCAAAGCCTGATGCGCGCTCGGTGGATTTTCCCACGCTGGTCTTCAGACTGCGCAGCGCGCGGTCATTCACATCCAACACTCGTTTCCAAAGCAGACCGCTTGGGCTAAGTCGTGACTGTTGGTTGAAAAGCTGGTTATCCAGGACGGAGCTGAGCAAATTATGCGCACTGGTGATGGCATGGAAATCACCTGTGAAATGCAGATTGATGGAATCAGCAGGCTGTACGGTGCTCTTGCCGCCACCTGTGGCACCACCTTTGCGACCGAACACCGGTCCCATCGAAGGCTGGCGCAGCGCCAGAGCCACACTTTGGCCGATTTTTTTCAAACCCTGCGCAAGGCCGATGGAGACAGTCGTTTTTCCTTCACCCGCTGGGGTCGGTGTGATAGCAGAGACAAGAATGAGCTTTCCATTCTGCGGGCGATCTTGAAGGGCTTTGAGGGAAACCTTAGCCTTGTCCCGACCATACAGGGATAAGTGATCATTGGAGATGCTGAGAGATTGCGCGAGGGAGGCGATGTCTTGGACCATGAGCAGAAAGGGAAGTCCACAGATCATGCCAAGCTGCCCCATGATTGAAAGCAGGATTTCGCGCCGATGAGATGGCTGAGTCGCATTTCTGGCTCTTGCGCTTCGTAAAGAGTGACAGAGATTACCTTTAATTGCGATGAATCGGTTCCTTCTATTCAGCATCATGCTTACTCTGCCTGCTCTAGCTCAGGTGGGGGAAGTGAATATTCAGGCACCGCCAACTCCACCGGTCAGGCTGCATCGGGAATTCAAGGCGAAAGAGTCTATCGTTAAGAAAGCGGAATTTCAGATTCAGACCACGCAGTATTCTATTGGCCAGCCAACGAATGAAGAGCAGTTGTATTTAGAATTGATCAATCGAGCCCGCGCCAATCCGACGGCTGAAGGGATACGAATGGCGACAACGACTGAACCTGATTCGTTGCGGGCGTTCACTCAGTATGGCGTTAATTTAAATCTGATGAAAAGTGAGTTCGCAGCTCTGCCCGTGAGGCCACCACTAGCAATGAACACGCTACTTACAGATGCGGCGCGCCTGCACACACAATACCAGTTTAGTGTAGCTCAGCAGACTCATGACAGTAGCGATGGAGGAGACATTGGGAACCGCGCTGATGCTGTAGGTTATGACTGGTCAACCATCGCGGAAAATATTTACTGTTTTGCCAATAACACCTTTCATGGTCATGCAGGTTTTCAAGTGGACTGGGGTCCAGGAAATGGCGGCATGCAGACTGGACGAGGCCACCGAGTGAATATTCATGAAGATTATCGGGAGGTTGGGATCGGCGTTGTTCTGGGAAACAATAAAGTCGGCTCTAGCTCAGTGGGTCCTCATTTGGTGACACAGGACTTTGGCACAACCCAGACTGATACGCCCTTTGTCACCGGCGTGGCTTATTACGACCTCAATGGCAATAACTTCTACGACTTGGGTGAAGGGATTGGTGGACTCACCGTGAATGTGGATGGCTCCAGCTTTCATGCCATCACTGCCAATTCTGGTGGCTATGCTGTGCCAGTGCCACCAGACAATGCCTCACGCAGCCTTACGTTCACAGGCCTCGGAGCCAATGGCACAGACACCGCAGTCATTGCAAGTGCTGCCAATGTGAAGGTGGATTTTAAACCTGCTTTTGTGCCAGCTAACCTCAGCGGAAGTGATGCGGTTCAAACCGATGTGACTTCCAATTACAGTTTCAACTCAGTCGTGGGTGCCACAGGCTATAAAGGTCATGCCATGCTAGATGTGAATGCTGTTGCAGACGGCGCCGAAAATCTGAACCGCGTGACGGTCGATAAAACAGGTGCTTACGCCGCTACATCCAGTTCGGTGAAATTCACTGGCGCTGGCAGCTATCGTCTGGCCAATCCCGCTGTCGGCAACCAGACGCTGACTTATCAAAACAAGTTCTTGGTGAAGTCAGGCGCTAGCCTGTCCTTCCGTAGCCGACTCGGCATTGCCACATCCGCCCAGATTGCCCGATTGGAGGTATCTAGGAATGACGGTCTTTCTTGGGAGGCTATTTATACTCAAGCTGGCGCAGGCTCTCCGGGGGAGGCAGCCTTTCAGGCTCGCACGGTTTCGCTTGCCGCTTTCGCCGGAGCCACGATCAAACTCCGCTTCAACTTTTCCTTCAGTGCCGGCTCTTTCTTAATTCATAACAGAGATGGCGATGGCTGGTTCATTGACGACGTTTCTTTCTCTCAGCTGATTGATGTCAGTGCTGCGACGAGTGCCACCTTGCCCCCAGGCACTACCTTTGCCTTCACCCCATCTGCCGCAGGCAGTTACCTTCTTTCGGTCTCCCCGACCGTTTCAGGAAGAGACTGGGGCTTTGGCCCCGTCAAGACCGTCACCGTGACGACTGGCCCGCCTAGCTTAGCCGAGATCGAGGTAGAGCAGCCTGCGGATACTGCTTTGACCGATCAGGTTTCTACGGTCACTTTTGGCACCAAGTATCACCTTCAGCCAGAAGTCCGTTCATTCACCCTCAAGAACAGTGGAACCGAAGAATTGACCGGGCTTTCACTCAGCGTCATTGGCCCCCATGCAGCGGAGTTTGTAGCAGGCAGTCTCGGTGCGGCAAGCCTAGTGCCAGCAGCCAGCACGACCTTCACAGTGACCTTCACGCCAACCACCACGGGCACGCGCACGGCAACCCTGAAGATCGCCAGCAATGACGCCACTGAGAATCCTTTCGACATCGCCCTCACCGGCATCGGCACGAATGCACCGAGCATCGTGACTCCACCAGCTGCCTTGATTCGCAATGAAGGGACCCTGGCTACACTTGCCGTCACTGCTTCACATCCGATACTGACACCCACTTATGTCTGGAAGAAAAACGGCACAGTGATGAAAGGCGCTGTGTCAGCAACACTGAGTTTTAATACGGTGAAATTGACGGACGCGGGCAGCTACAGCGTCGTTGTCAGCACTGCCGGCGAGTCGGTGGAGTCTGCGCCTGTGGTCCTAGTGGTGGTCAAGCCGGTCACCCAAAATTTTGTGCAGCTGGCGGGCACTGCGATCAGGCCCACTGTTAACGTTTCTGGCACCGCCACACTCACTTGGAAGAAGTCGTCTGGTGATCCCGCCGTGGTCCAGATACTTTCCACGACTACACCCAAAACGCTCGTGCTGGCCGGCCTTAACGCCGCCACTGACAGCGCGGTTTATACCTGTGAAGCAAGTGTGCCTGGGGGCATGTTAACAGCAGGTACTTTTAGCGTGAAAGTCTTTAACGCGAAACCGCAGATCACTTTGATCCAAGGTATGCCAGGTGGGCGCGTGAGTAGCTTTTATACCCATCAGATCAAGTGTGAAGGCGATCCGACTTCCGCTCCGAGTAGCTATTCAATGTCACCTGCAATCCCAGGCCTGACACTCAATACCACCACCGGCTTAATCTCTGGTAAACCCACAGTATCAAAATTCACACCATACAACGTCACGCTCACCGCGCGTAATAGCCTCGGAAGCGCAACCACAACGGATTCTATTTTCATTGCTGCCTTACCAGAAAATGTGGCAGGTGTTTATGCAGGCTGGATCGCTCGTGATCCTTTTTTAAATGCCAATCTCGGTGGCCGTGTCGATCTCACTGTGGCCAGCACCGGCGCTATCAGTGGCAGTGTGACTCTCGGCGGCGTCCGGCATTCCATTGCAGGCGCCTCCATGGACATCAGCTCTGCCATGCCACCGGCTGCCCCTGAAGCCACCGTCACGATCAAGCGCACAGGCACACTTGTGCCGCTTACTTTGAGGTTCACTTTGGATACTGCCACGAATCGCTTTACCACAGGTAGCGTCTCAGATGGCGTGAACATAGCGCCCATTAAAGGCTGGCGTTCAATTTGGAAAGCCACTGGTACACCGCTGGTGCTGGCGACTGATGTACCCAAGCTTTTCACCTTCGCTCTGAAACCACCTGCGTCTCCCGCCTCAATGCCACGTGGAGATGGCTATGGTTCATTCACACTCGCCAAAGATGGCAAGCTTTCAGTCACTGGAAAAACAGGTGATGGTGAATCCTACACTTCTGCCACCTTTGTAGGGCCGCAGGGGCAGGTGCTTCTTTTTGGCACACTGTTATCCAAAGGCTCGCTGCTTGGACAGGTCGATATCGATTTTGCCTCGGAGATGTTCACTGGAAGTGCTTCATGGATGCGCCCACCTAATTCTGCCTCGCGCACTTATCCCCTGGGCTATGGCCCCGTAGATCTTACGGCTGTCGGTGGCAAGTACACGCCGCCAGTTGGTGCAGCTTTAGTTCTTGGTATATCACTCGGCGTGGATAAAGCGCAGCTGCTGTTTGATGCTGGCGGACTCAGCACGGCAGCTTTCAATCCTGACGTCAACGAGTTTGATCTCCTAGCTAAAAACGCCGTCAAAATGCCGACAGCGCTCACGACAGCAAATCCTGCGAGCGTGAAGATCACCAGTCTCAGCGCCACAACGGGCGTTTTTTCCGGCACCTTCGTTTTAGAGGATACTGAACTGCGTGCAGCTCATGCCTTTGCTGGGAAGAAACTTAAACGCCCAGGCAGTTTCGCAGGCATCCTAACCCATGACGGCGTCGCTCAGATCGGACTAGGACACTTCCTTCTGCCTGAACTACCTCGTGACTCTAATCTTTTGGTCGTTCCACCCATCCCAGGGACCACGACCACCACCAGCCAGATCCTTTCTGGCTCCACCATCTTGAAGAAAAAGCCTTGATGTCAAAATGACCTGCCTCAGGCCTGCACAGATTATCCGCATCGAAGACACCTTCTTTCGCAATCTAGTCTTACTTCCCCAGCAAGAACGCCAGTAAGTCGGCCATCTGTTCCTTTGTAATCGCCGCTTCAAGGCCGTCGGGCATCAAAGTACGGTCGAGCGACTTCATGTCCTTGATCGCGCTGCGGGAAATCGTTTCTTTGGCGCCGCCCATCATGGCTAGAACGATGGCATCACTGGTTTCATTTTGAATCAGGCCACTAAGAGTGCGACCATCGTTCGTCTCGACGGTGTAGGCGCTCCAGCGGGCTTCGAACATGCGGTTGGGATCGAGGATGTCGCTGAGGAGACCTTCGGGGGGCTTCACTTTGACGTCGGAAAGAGGAGGACCAACATCGGCGCCAAGATTACCGTGACGGTGGCAAGCGACGCAGATACTGGCGAACACTTGCTGGCCTTTTTTGGCGTCGCCGAGCTTTTTAGCGGCGTCGAGGTAGGCTGTGACGACAGCTGCACGGTTGCTGTTGGCCTCTCCAAAAAGCTTCTTGGCCAGATCGGCCATTTCGCCTTTACCGCGCTGGTAGGCCCAGCGTTTTTCAACATCGACCCACGCGGTGGGGAACTCGCCTTTTTCCATGCGCTTGAAGAGTTCGAGCGCGGTGGTGGCGTTCGCGGTGAGGAGGGTCACGAGATCGCGTTTGAGAGCAGGCCCCGCTTTGGGCAGCAGATCGTAAATGAGCGGTGCGATGCTGGTAGCGCCAAATTTCCTCAGCAAGGCCACGGCGGCGGTGATGAGTTCGGTGGGCTGATTGCTAGTGAGCAGATTTTTCAACACCGGCTCTACAGCGGCCCATTTCCGTGAGGCAAGAAGTGGGATGACGGCGAGACGTTGCTCGAGCGGCGCTTTCGGGTCGGCGAGGATGGCACCGATCTTGGATTGCAGCGCAGCAATCTCTTTGGCGGCGTCTTCGTGGCCTTTGGGGAGCCTAGCGAGGCCTTGGAGTAAGGCGGGCTTCCACCAGAGGAGTTCACCAGGCTCTTTTTGGAGGAGGGTGAGCAGCGCCTTCACATCATCGGCTTCGGCATCGGAGAGAGAGCCTGCGGCGAAGGTGCGGATGGTGTCGCTCTTGGTGGCGGAGAAGGTGGTGAGGAAGCTGTCGCCGAGTTGGTTGAGGATGCGCCCCATGTGCTTACTGGATGCGCTGGCGACCATTTTGGCAATCCAGGGATCGTCAGCGTGTTGGGTGACGATCTTCGCGAGTTCTTTGATGTCGGTGATGGTGGGGATTTTGAGGAAGAGGGCGCGTTCGGGGTGCTCGGGCAGCACTGGGAGTGACGACATCTTACCGTCAGCTTGTGATGGCTGGAAGCCATCACTACTTGTTCCCTTCGGCACCACGCGCCAGATACGCCCATGGTTTTCGCCTTGGCGCATGTCGTGGGTTTTGACGAACTCTTCGGGGAAAAAGCGGGCGTGATCGATCCAGCGGCGGTAGATGTCACATATATAGATAGCGCCGTCGGGGCCGGTGGTGAAGTTCACGGGGCGGCACCATTCATCACTGCTGCGGAAGAACTCCGTGCGGTCGCCAACACGCGTGGCTTTTAAGGAGGCGCCGTTGGGTTCGATCTTGTAGCGGGTGACGAGCTGGCCGGTGGGATCGGGGACGAAGACGTTGTTTTTGAGCTCGGGCATCAAGTGGCCGCGATAGACGCCGAGGCCGCTGCACGCGGTGTTGGTGCCGGCGTGGGCGTCGGCGGTGGTGTGCGTGATTTGCAGCGGATACACACGAGTTTCCGCACCGGGCGTGGCGATGTCTTCATGCACTTGCGTGATCCCAGCGTGCGGATTTCGCAGCATGGCCTCGTAGGGCATGACGGTGAACATGAGCGGGTTGCGGTTCGAGCACTAGAAGTGATGGCCCCAGTCGTCGAATGCGCCGCCGTATTGGCCTTTGCCGCCGGTGGGCGTGATAGCGCCGGTCTTGGGGTTCCATTTAAAATTGGAGCCGGGGATGCCGACTACCTTTGCGGGCGCATCGGCAGGATAGATTTCCTTGGCATCCAGACCGTTGTTGAAGTGAACACAGCCATCGGGGCCCCATCGTGGGGCGCTGACTTGAAGCTGACTGTGCTTCGGATTGAAGCCACGGATGAGCGGCTTGATGAGGTCAGCTTTATTGTCGCCGTTGGTGTCTTTGAGGAAAAGAATCTGGCTGCGGGTGGTGGCGATGATGCCGCCATCATAGGGGAGCAAGCCTTGAACATTGTCGAGGTGGTCAGCAAAGGTCACGGCCTTGTCCATGCGGCCATCACCGTTTTCATCGGTGAGGAGTTGAATGCGGGAGAGCCAGGGATCGCCGGGATTCGGCGGGCCGAGCGGGTAGTCGCGCATGTCGGCGACGAACATGCGGCCTTTTTCATCCCAGGTGCATTCCACCGGATCTAGCACGAGTGGC
This sequence comes from Verrucomicrobiota bacterium, assembly GCA_026397605.1. GTDB lineage: Bacteria > Verrucomicrobiota > Verrucomicrobiia > Verrucomicrobiales > Verrucomicrobiaceae > Prosthecobacter. The sequence continues at coordinate 23,973 of JAPLUM010000768.1, forward strand.
TCGGCGGCGACGAGTTGGACTTCGTAAGGTCCGTCGAGCTGAATACGCTTCATCGATTCTTCAGTGGAAAGCGCTTCGGTCTGGCTTTCACGCACGCTGACATCGCTACCGCCGCTGGCCTGGATGGCGGACCACTTTTCTTGGAACTCACCAATCGGATACAGCTCATAACGGCGGACGATCATTTCAGCGCCATGGGTAGTGAGTAGCACTTTTCCCTCGGCAGGCTGGCAAGCATAGGCCTCGTTCACCATCGCGCCATTGACGAAGTATTGCAGAGTATCGCCCTTGGCGACGACTTCGAGGCGGTTCCATTCGCCGAGAGGTGATTCGACATCGTTTTTGCCACGGAAGCCAACAATATCACTCCAGTCTTCATCGCGGCCTTTCCAGTTAATACGGCCTTTGGTTAGGGTTTGGCGAGGCTCGCCTTGTTTCCAAATCTTCTCTTGATCACGGTCGAGTGAGAACTCGGAAATGAGCGAAGTGGTCAGGTCAGGTGTGGGAGAAAGCACCAAGATATCGCCAATGCCACCTTCGATGATCTGCGCCTCGAAACAGGCCATCCAAGTATCTTCGAAGGAGCCATGTGGGCCGTGTGCGTGGACAAAGACACCACCATCCCGCGCCTTTTTTTCACGTTCGCCCCAAGTTTTGCCACCCCATTTGAATTCGATGACGAGATGGTAGTCGCGGTAGTTTTCCTTCGTGGCGACATAGCCGTATCCACGCCCGCTGACAGTCAAGCTGCCGTCATTAGCAAAGCTGAAGATGGCCTTCGGGTCGTCATGCAAGTCTTTGTTGGGATTGATGTGATACTCCACGGCACCACTGCGGATGACTTCCAAAAGGTCCGTCTTCTTGATCACGGGCTGAGCTGACAGGGTAGTTGCAGCGATTGAAACCGAAAGCACGAAGAGAAAGTGACGCATGATAACCATACGAGTCAAAAGCCCCCATCTTTAGCGCCTCAGCATGAATCTAATCTTGCTGAAAGCTCTATTTTTATCAAAAGAAGAAGAGAGTCCTGCGCTACAGTATTGACTATACAGTCGTTTTTTGATTAAAATTTAGATAAACAAGGTTCACGCAGAGACTGACCCATTGGCGGTCCTGTCTGAGCTTTCCTACCCCCCACCCCAATAACCATGAAATCGAACCGCCTCAATTATCGCGCTCTAGAGCGTGGCTTCACCCTTGTGGAGTTGCTTGTCGTCATCACCATTATCGCCATTCTCGCTTCATTGGCTGTGCCTGTAACAAACAAGGTCATTCAAAATGCTAACAATCTGCGAATCAAAGCAACGATGAAAGACATCCAGGTAGCTATCAGTCATTACCGAACCGAGTATAACCGGTTTCCACTCACTCTCACGGGTGCATCTGGTGGTGACGACACGGCTCCCATTCTTACTAGCGGACAAACAAACATCATCAACGTGCTGATGGCAAGAACTGACCCAAATCAGACACCCAACTTAAATGCACGCAATATAAAATTCATTGATTTACCCTTTGCGAAAAACGCGCAAACCTTCGGCGTCATCGATCCAAGCGGAGGAGCAGGCACCACACCCTTGCAGCTAGTCGACATCTGGGGCATGCCATATAAAATCATGCTGGATACCAATTACGACAATCGCATCACTAACCCTGATGCTAGCAATGTGGACCAAAAAATCTCAGCTAGGGCGCCCAAATTCCTTTCGACCAGCACTGCTGTGCAAAGTTACGGCCCTGATAAGATCGCGAACACCAAAGATGATATCGCCTCCTGGCGTTAGTCTGCGGTAGAAGTCTATTCCAAAATATTCGCGTAGTTCAGCAATGAACTACGCTTTTTTATGGATACTTGGCCAGCAGATCTGCGGCTTTATTTGGATCGACTTTCTCAAAGAAGTCATCCTCGACCATGCAAACAGGACCGAATCCGCAGCTAGCCAGACATTCGGCAAATTCGATGCTGTATTTGCCATCTTCACTCACCGCGATGGGGTGATGGTGATCACAGTGGCTGCGATCGATCTTGGCCGTCTGGCAGAGGGAATCCATCAACTCATAACTGCCAGCCATGGCACAGGAAAGGGTGCGGCAGACGCGGATGTGATATTTGCCGGGGGCTGATTGCCGAAAACCGGGATAAAAAGTGACGACTTCCAGGACTTGGATTGGCTCAAGGCTGAGCTTGGCTGCCACCCAGTTCACAATCTCATCACTGATGAAACGGAAGTGCTCCTGCATGAGATGCAGAAGGGGCAGGACCGCGCTGCGCTTTGACATGGGGTAATGGGTGATCACCTCATCCATTTGTTTTTCGAGTTCAGCGGAGATTGCCAGAGCCATCGTGTTTAAAGATAAAAGATTGTTTCTAGCAGCGCATGATTACCGATCACACTCACCCATGACGAAATCGAGACTGCCGAGCACGGCAGGCACGTCACTGAGCATGTGCCCAGGCATGATCTTGGAAAGCACGCTCAGATTTAGGAAGGAAGGACTGCGAATTTTGAGACGATACGGGACACCTCCGCCTTTGCTGTGAATGTAAAAGCCGAGCTCGCCTTTAGGATTCTCGGCGCCGAAATAAACTTCACCAGCAGGGGCATCAATACCCTGCGTGGCGAGGATGAAATGGTGGATAAGTTCCTCCATCTTCATGAGCACACGTTCCTTGTTCGGCAGCAGTCCTTTCGCGTCTGAGACGTTGATTGGGCCACCAGGAAGCTGGTCTAGAACCTGGCGCAGGATGCGCACACTTTGACGAATCTCTTCCATACGGACGAGGTAGCGGTCATAGCAGTCACCATGAGCGCCGACAGGGATGTCGAACTCATACTTCTCGTAATCGAGGTAAGGCGCAGCTTTGCGCAGATCGTGCTCCACACCTGAACCGCGTAAATTTGGGCCGCTGAGACCGTAGCCGATGGCGTCTTCTTTGGTGATAATACCGAGCCCCTGGGTGCGTCCGATGAAAATGGCATTGCGGGAGAGCAGCTTATCTGTCTCGTCGATCACGGGCTCCACTTCATCCAGGAACTTCCGCACTGCAGCAATGAAGCCGTCTGGCAGATCACGAATCTGACCACCTACACGGGTGTAACTGGTAGTGAATCGCGCGCCAGTGAGCTGTTCACAGAGATCATAGATCTTCTCACGCTGCGCAAAAGTATAGAGGAAGACCGTCATCGCGCCCACATCCATACCAAAAACGCCAACGCCGAGTAGATGCGCTGAGATGCGGGCAAGCTCACAGCAAATCACACGAATAGCACGGCCACGCTCAGGCACTTCCCAGCCCATGAGCTTTTCGACGGCTAAAGCATAGGCCACGTTATTGGCGAGCGGAGCCAAGTAATCCAAACGATCCGTGTAAGGCACGAATTGATTGTAATGCATGTTCTCGGCGATCTTTTCATCGCCGCGATGCAGGTAGCCGATATCTGGCTCCGCCTTGGTAATGATCTCGCCATCCAGCTCTAAAATCATGCGCAGCACGCCATGCGTTGCTGGGTGCGAAGGTCCCATATTGAGGACAAGTTTCTCGCCGACGAGGTCCGTCGTGGTCTCTTCCATGTTTTCAAGATGCCGCGCCGCTTGGGCAGCGGTGTCTGGGGATTCGTAGTCTCGCGTGACGGTAGGCATCAGATAGGGGGTGGTTCAGACTATTCTACGCTGCCCAAATGGCAGCAAGATGTATTTGTGAAAAATTTCACAAGCTCCCGAGCTTTTTATGAAAAAGCCGTGCTGGGCTGCACGGCGTCTTCGAGGAGGTAAAACTCTAAATAACTTATCGGCGACGGCGGCGCAGCATGACGCCAAAAGTTCCCATGAACAGTAGAACCATGCGTGAGGGCTCAGGCACAACGCTGAAGATACCTGTGTCGTTGTCAAAACTGGCCGAAAGAGCAGGTCCTAGTCCAAGTGAAGAGTAATCCAGATTGAGCATGCCGGAGATGGTGCCCGGGCCTGTGACTTCGAAGAGCTTCCATTTATCACCCAAGGCAAAACCACTGAGTCCGTTGCTGGCGATCATCAAAGTGCCGCCGGCCGTTGCATCCAAAGGACCAAAAAGACGAATGTAATCTGCTGCTGAGCTGTTGCCACTCAGGTCACCTCCACGGGAAAACAGGTCAAATTTAAGCGTACTAGATGAACCCAGAACGGTACTGCCGCCTCCGCTGGTGGTCAGGGTGAAACTAGAGGCTACTGGGCTACCTAGCGTGCTGTCACCGACCTGAAGGGTGCCATTGACGGTGATGAAGTTACCAGCACCAGCATCTATGGCACCTGTGCCGCTCAATGTGCTATTGCTGCTGATTGTGACGCTGCCCGTGCCTGTAGCAGAACCCGAAGCATTGTTGGCGATGAGAGTTCCGGTGTTTTGAACGGTTGTCGGACCATTGTAAGTGCTGGCAACCGAGGTCACGAGCGTTCCGCCATCGATAACCAAGTCGCTATTAGCACTGGCGCCGCTAATGCCGGTGCCATTGACAATGACGGAGCCACTTCCTTTGATGGTGAGGGTTGTGCCGTTTTTTACGACACCGCCGGTTAGTGTCAATGATTCCCCAATACCCGTAACATTGATCGTTGCGTTGGAGGAGACCGTGACCTGACCTGCATAGGTGCTGCTTCCGAAATTATTACGAAGAGCCCCATTGCCGCCGACGCCTGTGCCATTGATGCTCAAAGCTTCAGCGGTGGAATAGTTGGCTCCGCTGAGAAGCAGGGTGCCGCCGCTGTTAACGGTTGTGCCGGCAGCTGAGGTGCCAAGGGCATCGTTAGCAGTGACGCGGAGCGTGCCTGAGTTGATGTTGGTGGCACCAGTGTAGGAGTTGGCGCTGGAGATGCTGATGATGTTAGCACCGCTCTGAGAGAGCGTGCCGCTGCCACTAACGGCATTGGTGAGGATGAAGTTGTTCGGAGCACCACTCGCACGATTAAAAACGAGCGCACCGTTATTGGGCGCTCTTAGTGACAGTGCCGCTGCCGCTAATGTCATTACTGACGGTTACAGAGTCACTACGATTAAAGGCGAGGGTTGCGTTGTTGGTCACAGCACCCGAGCCGAGAGTCCCCGTTGTGCCGCCATTACCGACTTGCAGCGTACCTGTGGATACAGTGGTAGTGCCATAACTGTTTGCCCCTGTGAGAATGGTCGTGCCGCTGCCGCTCTGGGTGACATTACCACTGCCACTGATCGCATTGCTGACGGTCGCGGTGTCACTGCGATTGAACGCAAGATTCGCGTTATTGGTGACGGCTCCAGCGCCGAGGGTGCCGCTTGTGCTGCCGCTACCGACCTGAAGCGTGCCTGCGGTGACCGTCGTTGTGCCAGTGTATGTATTGTTTCCGGTGAGAACTGTCGTACCGGAACCTGCGCTTGCTAAATTGCCTCCTGTTCCATTGATGACACCATTGACTGTAAAGGTGTTGCCGTTGTTATCTAGAGTGCCCGTGGCTGCACTGGCAATGCTAATATTACGGTTCGCGTTTAAACTGATGGAAGAATCGCTACGCAGAGAACCTGTTCCTGTG
>JAPLUM010000768.1:29516-30518 GCA_026397605.1 Verrucomicrobiota bacterium
CAAGGCTAGCATCCGCAGCGATGGCGAGCGTACCCGCAGCGATCTGGGTGCCATTGGCGTTCAGCGTGGCGCTGCTTGTTCCAGTGTAGGTATTGGCGGTGTTTGATAGAATTAAAGTGCCAGCGCCGGATTTCACCAGTGATCCACCCGCTGCAAGACTGCTGCTAAGGACTTGGGAAACAGAGGTATTGCCCGCGCCATCGACGGTTAGCTTGCGTCCTTTGATGTCGGTTGAACCCGTCGTGAAGGCCAGGGTGCCTCCAGCCTGCTGCAAGGTGCGCAGGTCACTGTCGAGAAAGAGACTGCCTGTGAGTGTATTAGTGCCGCTAGTATTCTTCGAGTCGATGAGCAAGGCGTTGGAAGTATTACCAGAAACGGTGTTGATAATGCTGCTGAAGCTCACTCCACCTGTGAGAGGAGTCAGAGCGAGTGTGCCTCCTAGTACTTGATTCTGATTCCCAGTGTTGCCAAAATCACCGCCAAGTCTCACCGCAGAAGTCGTGAGCGTGCCGCCAGCAAGGTTGAGAGTGTTGCCATTCATCACATAGAAATCACCCATAGTGGAAGGCAATATTGCTGCTCACTGCATTAATCTCTCCAAAAGGATTCGGCGGAGCACCATTGTTGGCCGCAAATGTGATGTTGGCACTGATCGTCACACCCCCAGTCCCAAGACTTTCCAGTTTTGCCTGGGTGCCACCATTATCAAACAAGCTCAATGTACTGCCGCCGCTATTGCTGAGTGTCCAGGCACTGGTGCCATTCCAATTCACCTGATTCATCGAATAGTTGGCGTTGAGCACATTCGATACACGAGTGTTTCCTGTGAAGATAAGTGTTCCATAACCAGGCGCCGTATCGAGATTCCAGTTCGCGTTCGTTGTCCAGTTATTGTCACCACCGCTGCCATCCCAGGTATTACCGGCACGGGATTGTCCAACTAAAAGCGCGAGCGCGGCGAGTTGCAGGCCTGCGGCTAAAGGACGGAGTTGAGTGTTGATT
>JAPLUM010000775.1 GCA_026397605.1 Verrucomicrobiota bacterium
GGCGCAGGCATGGCCGTGTCTGTCATGCGTGAAGGCGGTATGACCGCCGCAGGCGTGCCACTCGCTAGCATCCAGCGGATGGATGCCAATGAGTCAGGCCGCTGCCTCGTCCACGCCACCCTTCAGGCCCCTGTGACCAGCAACACCGCCCTCATCAGGGCAGACACCAACAACATGATGCAGCAGACCGTCATCGCCCGGAAAGGCGATATGGCACCGGGTGTCCCGAATGGTGTGTTTAGCAGCTTCATCGGTGAGACCTATGTCGGAGGAAACATCAGCTTCCGCGCCACCGTCACGGGGCAGGGCATCACGGCAGCAAACAATGAAGGTCTCTGGTATTTCAAAGGTAACAACAACAACCTCATCGTCCGCACCGGAGATCAGGTAGAGTCCATGCCCACCGGCATCCTTTGGAGCAAAATCCTCGGGGCCTGGATGCATGAAGACAGCGGCATCATGGTCTATGGCCGGATCAAAGGCCCAGGCGTGGCCCCAGCCAATGACACCATCCTCTGGCTCGTGCCGGAGGTGCCGGAGCGCGTCGTCCTCCTGCGTGAGGGCGACCTCATCGGCGGCGGCTCCACCTATCGCCTCGGTCCCATGCAGCGCATCGCCTTTAATCCAGGCGGCGGCTACATGGTGCTAGCCTCACTGCTCGGCGCACCTGCATACAGTGACACCGTGCTACTCAGTGGTGAGACCTACGATTCCCTCACCGATAACCCCATCCTGCGCCGCCCCGTGCTGCGGATGCGAGAAGGCACGCTCTATGATCGGCAAGAAGGCATCGTCTCCAAACTCACCTCCATCACCTGGAGCGGCCCTGCCTTCGACCCCTTCCAAAAAGCCGCCCACCCTCATCCGATGGGCACCGCCGCCACCCTCCAGCTCGGCTATAGTAACGGCACCAAAGAGATCGTCTGGAGTGTGCCGTGAGGCAGAGCCGTCAGAGTAGTCCCCGTGCTTCAGCACGCCAGCACGCCAACACACCATCGAAGCCCACCGCTCCGATCCAGCTCAGACGGCCTAAAGGCCGAAGACTACTCTCCGACATATAATGCTATGGAAGCATATCCAAGCAAAAATCTTGTGCCACATTCCGCCCAAGATCAAAGCATCTCACCATGAAACATCTTCTCTTCGCACTCTCTCTTCTCACTGTCTCTGCGTCGCCGCTAGTGGCTTTGGACCTCAACTCAAACCAGCAGAGCGATGTCTGGGAAATCCACTACGCGGCACAGAACCTGCCCGCTCTCGGAGATGCGGATGGAGATGGCTTTTCCAATGCCTTTGAAAGCATCGCGGGCACGAATCCGCTGGATGCCAGCTCCTTTCCGAAATCTTCATTACTCAGCGGTGCGCCAGGTGAAGTCATGCTGAACTGGCCCAGCGAGGCTGGCAAAAGCTACGGCATCTATGGCAGCCCCGATTTGAATCTTGCCAACTTCACCCTGCTCGGCACAGTCATGGGAGATGGCACTTCGATCCTCGAATCTCTCACCACGAATGGACAGTCACGTTGGTTTTTCAAACTCGATGCGCTCGATGTCGATAGCGACGCCGACGGCCTGACAAACTGGGAAGAGATCAAGATCGGCTTCAATCCCTTCCTCAATCGTACCGACCGCAATGACAGCGCCGCTGACCTCAGCCGAGTGACCAGCACGCTCAATGCGAGCAGCACACTGACAGTGGGACTCGTGGACGGCGATATGCGAGAAGACTGGCCGGACAAAGGCGTCATCGCCATCCGCCGCAGTGGCGGTCTGAAACCACTTTGGGTCAATGTCACCTTCACCGGCGCTGCCACACGCAGCAGCGACTACACCACGAGCAACACGGGAAATGCCATCTATCTACCTTTCGGTGCTCGTGAGACATGGGTGGAGCTTTCACCCATCAATGACAGCAACGTCGAAGGCAGCGAGAGCATCGTCGTCACCATCACTACAGGCACGAGTTACACGCTCGGCAGCATCACCAGTGCGAGTGCCACACTTGGAGATTCCTCATCGCAGCCATCGACGAAAGAAGCCGCGCGTTTCCTCATCCAAGCTGCCTTTGGCCCTGATCAAGACAGCAACGATGCCGACACCACACCGGAGAACGTCGAAGAAGTCATGGCGCTCGGCATCGAAGGCTGGATCAACGATCAGTTCATGCGTCCACTAGGCCTCATCCAGCCCTACACCGAATGGCTGGCACAGTATGGCAATGGCTTGCAGATCTTTGGTAACTACAAGCAGCACTCCTTTTGGCGACGGGCGATGGGTTCGCCGAAACTGCGGCCCGATAGCGTCACGGATCAATTGCCTGATCCACTGCGTCAGCGTGTGGCCTTCGCGCTCAGCGAAATCCTCGTCACCTCGGATCGGCCAGAGTCACTCGCCGTCGATCACGTCGGCATGGCGAACTACTACGACATCTTTGTGCAGCATGGTTTTGGCAACTATTTCGACATTCTCAAGAAGGTCGCTCTGCATCCCGTGATGGGTGTTTACCTCAGCCATCTCGGCAATCAAAAGGCCAACCTCGCGCTGAATCTTCATCCCGACGAAAACTTCGCCCGCGAGATCATGCAGCTCTTCAGCATCGGCCTGTGGGAACTGAACACGAATGGCACACGCAAGACCTTCCCCGTCGGCCATCCTCATGCAGGCGATCCAATCCCGACTTACAGCAATGCCGACATCACCGAGCTAGCGCGAGTCTTTACCGGCCTCACCTGGCCTGACAGCATCGGCTTCAATCCAAACAACCTCGCTTATGGAGATCGCCTGAATCCCATGAAGTGCTGGGATGCCTATCACGACTGCGATGCCAAAACACTGCTCGGCGGCTTCAGCATCCCAGCCCGCACTGCCAGCTCTGGGAACACCGGCACCGCAGGCATGGCAGACGTGCATGATGCCGTGACGAATCTCTTCAATCACGCCAACGTCGGCCCATTCATCGGCAAGCTGCTCATCCAAAGACTCGTCTGCTCCAATCCCAGTCCAGCCTACATCCAGCGCGTGGCAGAAGCCTTCAATGGCACCAATCCACCCAGCCCGCGTGGTGACATGAAAGCCACGATCAAAGCCATCCTCATGGACCCAGAGGCCCGCGACCCGAGCTACATGGATGCACCCTTTGCAGGCAAGTTGCGTGAGCCTTTCCTGCGCGTCGTGAACCTCGCGCGAGCCTTCAATGCCGCGTCCACCTCCGGGCATTATCCGCTGGATCAATTCGTCACCGATCATCTGCAAGACCCCATGAACTCCCCAAGCGTCTTCAACTTCTTCCTGCCCGCGCACAGCCCACCCGGCGTCATCACCCAGACAGGCCATGTCGCGCCAGAGTTTCAAATTCTGAACGCCAGCAGCGCCATCACCGGAGCCAACTACTTCATGAACGCTCTCGGCAACAACGGCCTGCATCGCTTTGGCAATGGCACCGCCGCCTACAACGTGCGCCTCAACATTGATCCTGAGCTGAGCATGATCGTCCCTGCGTCCAACATCAATGAAGACACCCCCAGCGTGAGCAACCTCATGGACAGTGATGCGCTCATTCGCCGCCTCGATCTCACCATGATGGCCGGCACCATGAGTCCACGTCTCTTCCAAACCATCCGTGAGTCCATCGACCGCGTGAGACCTCCGAACACAAGCTGGCGCTGGCACCGCGAGCGTCTCCGCCTCGCCACTAACCTCGTCGTCACCTCGGCTGAGTTCAATGTGATGCGCTAACCTCTATGATCACTTCCTTTTCATCCTCACGTCGTCAATTCATCGGCCAAGCAAGCTGTGCCGCTGTCAGCTCGATCCCCGTGCTGAACACTCTGCTGAATCTCTCGCTGGCAGAAAAAATGTCTGCCGTCACCGCTCCTGCCAATGGCGAGTATCGAGCACTCGTCTGCCTATTCTTCTCGGGCGGCAATGATAGCTTTAACATGCTCGTGCCGCGCGAGGCCTCGGCGTATGCGCAGTATCAAAATTCACGCTCGAATCTTGCTCTGGCTCCCGCCTCACTCATCGACATCAATCCCATCGGCCTGCCGAACTATGCTGTGCATTCGGGCATGCCAGAGGTGGCGAACCTCTTTCAGTCGGGCAAGTTAGCCTTCGTCTCAAACGTCGGCACGCTCATTGAGCGAGTGCAAAATCGCACGCAGGTGAACACACTCGCCAAGCGACTGCCGCTTGGTCTCTACTCGCACTCCGATCAGATTGAGCAGTGGCAGACCAGCCTGCCACATCAGCGCTCAGGCATTGGTTGGGCAGGGCGTGTGGCGGATCTCCTGCAGGAACTCAATGCGAATCAGTCAGTGCCTATGAATGTCTCACTCGATGGCGGCAACGTCTGGCAGACCGGCCATGACGTGGCGGAGTATGCCATTACCACTGGCGGCGCAGTCGCTTTGCAAAACTATCGCTTTGCTTGGCAGTCATCAGACGCGCTGAACCAAGCCTTTAGCCAAGGTGTGGATAGCCAGCTTGCTCAACAATACTCCAACGCCCTCATGCAGACCTTCAACACGCGGAAGAAGTCGGCACTGGATGCCTACAATGCCTTCACCACGGCGACCTCAGCAGCACTGCCAGACGGCGTGACCTTCCCTTCCACCTATGTCGGCTCACGTTTGCAGATGATTGCCAAGGCCATCCAAGGTCATGCCAATGCCTCTCTCGGAGCTGTGCGTCAGACCTTCTTCATCAACTGGGGCGGCTGGGACCACCACAGCGGCGTGCTCGGCTTTCAAGCCAGCATGCTGCCCCAAGTCAGCGCTGCCATTGGAGCCTTCTACAACGCTCTCGTGGCCATGGGACTGGAAAACAAAGTCACCCTTTTCACTGCTTCCGACTTCGGGCGCACCCTCACCAGCAACGGCCAAGGCAGCGACCATGCCTGGGGCGGTAATCAGATCGTCATGGGCGGCAGTGTGCTCGGCAAAAAAATCTACGGCCAGTATCCCAGCCTAGCCCTGAACCCACAAAGCGGCTCCGAACAAAACCCGCTGGATACCGGCAGCGGCCGCCTCATCCCCACCACGAGCTGCGACGAGTTCTTCGCCGAACTTGCCCTCTGGCTCGGCGTCGCTCCGAGTGACCTGTACAGGCTGTTCCCCAACATCGGTGAATTTTACACCCCCAGCAGCGCCAGTCCGCCAATCGGCTTCATGGCGTGATCGTCTCCACTGCCAGCAGCTTCAGTCCATACGGAACGAACTTCTCAAAGTCGCTGATGTTCCTCGTCGCCACTTGCGCATCCTTTGTCATCGCGCTGGCAGCGATCATGCAGCATGGATTTGTCGATCTTGTCATCACCGGCGCTGATCGCGTGACTGGCACTGGCGATGTGGCCAACAAAATCGGCACCTATTTGAAAGCCCTGGCTGCTAAGGATAACGGTATCCCATTCTACGTCGCCCTGCCGTCCTCGACCTTTGATCCCAGCTTAAAAGACGGCATCCGCGAGATTCCCATCGAGCAGCGCAGCGGCGATGAGCTGACTCATGTCGAAGGTCTCACCCAAGCCGGTCAGATCGAAACCCTGCGCATCATTCCCGCTCAATCTGGAGTGGCCAATTACGGCTTTGATGTCACGCCCGCCCGACTCATCACAGGCCTGATCACTGAAAGGGGAATCTGTCCAGCTAGTGAAAGCGGCATTCTTGCCCTGCATCCTCTGCCGTGAACAGGCAGTCGGGCAGAGGAGATCATCAGATCTGAACTGCATCGTTACGGCTTGAAATCCGACAAACCTTTGCAATCGGCTCCTGTGGTCTGGATGTGCCGGAAGCTGCTTGCCCTGAAGCGGAGATTGCATTCCGTTTCACGGAAGTTTCGTTACTTTTAGCGGAAGTTGCATTCTTTTTAGCGGTGATCGCATGCATATAAAAGTCTATTGCATTCCTTTAACTAGCGATTCACTTCCTTTGACAAGCTGTTGACCTCCTTTGACTCATGATTTATTTCTGATTAGCAGCCGTCTTTTTCCGTGATTCGGAAGTTGCGTTCTGTGAAGCGGCCATTATTTTCTGTTGTATCGCTGTTGGCTTCCTTTGTGGGGCTGTTTTTCCTCTTTGAGACTGCTTTTATGACTCCTTCCACTCCATTACCGCCGTCTATGGCGCTATCTCTCCCGGCGATCACTTCGGCGCTAGGAGATGTGACACGGTGGCGGATCCTTGCGGAGCTGGGTAAGGGGACGCCGCTGATGGTGATCGAACTTGCGCAGCTGACGGGGCGCTCTGAGTCGGTGGTGTCAAAGCACATGGCGGTTTTACGCAAAGCGAGAGCTGTCGTCGTGGGACGTGGGCGCATGTATGAACGGCGCTGGCGGGCTTGGTGAGGTAGTCGTCGGCTCCGAGATTCATACCGTGACGGAGGTCTCCACGATCCCCGCGAGCGGTAAGGAAGATGAAGGGCGTGGTCCGCATCGCGGTATCTTCACGCACGCGATTGAGCACGGCGTAGCCGTCGGTGTCAGGCATGGTGATGTCGCAGAGGATGAGGTCGGGTCTCTGCTCCAAAGCAAGGCTGATGCCCTGCCGTCCGTCCGCTGCGGTGAAGGTCTCGTAGCCTTCCATGCGCAGGATGAGGGCGATGTTTTTGCGTGTGATGGCTTCGTCTTCGATGATGAGTATTTTCATGGCGACGTGGTTTCAGCAGTGCTGGGCAGACGCACGGTGAAGGTGGTGCCTTCACCGGCGGCGCTCTCGCAGGAAATACTGCCGCCATGAGCGCGGGCGCAGCGCTCGGCGATGGCGAGTCCGAGGCCGGTGCCGGCGGTTTCACCGACATTGCTGCCGCGCTGAAAGGGCTCAAAGATGCGGGGTCTGTCGAGTGTAGGGATGCCTAGTCCGTAATCATGGATGGTGAAAATGACCGTGCCAGACTCCGGCTTGACGGATACCTCCACGCTCATGCCTGGCGGTGAATATTTGACGGCGTTGCTGATGAGATTGCCGAGGATGTGCTGGAGCAAGCTGGGGTCCATCATCTGCTGTGGGATCTGTGGATCGACGGTCAGCTCGATGGGACAGCGACCATTGCTGGCGGAGCTGATCTGGTCGGTGAGCTTCAGCATGAAGACATGCAGGTCCACTGGCTCTGGCTCACAGGGCATGCGCCCGGCTTCAGCGCGGCCTAGGAGCAGGACTTCCTCCATCATATCAGCCATGCGCCGCACGCTCTGCTGGATGTCGCTGATCTGGATGTCGTGCTCCTCAGCGCTGATTTGCCCGCGTGTGCGCTGGAGCACGTCACTGCATGACATGATAGCTGCGAGGGGATTGCGGAACTCGTGGCTGACGGTGAAAACGAAGCGGCTCTTCATCTCACTGAGTTCTTTTTCATGCTCGAGCTGGCGCTGGAGCTGGTGCGCGTTGTTTTGGATCTGTGCGGTCTGCACTTTCACTTGCCGACGCAAAACAAGAATCCATAAGACGGCCAAGAAGATGATGGCGGCGATCACGCTGATTTTTTCTGCACAAGCACTCGGCAGGATAGGCCCTCGGCATCCATCCAGAGGTTGTGATTGATGAAGCCCTGGGCATCACGCTGAAACTGGATGTCGGTGACCTTACCAGTGACGGAGACGGGGTAGCCTTCGCGATCTGTGGCCAGGATTTTTTTCAGCGTGGTCGGCTCAAAGGGCGGTGGATCGGTGTGCCCGACGACACGCCATGTGCAGTGTAAGAATGATGGCATGGCGCCGACAGCAGGCTCGCGATAACCGACGAGCTCGATCTGATCTCCTGCTTTGAGCGGTGGGTTGCGGGCTTCCATGCGGTAGGGCCAGCCGATGATGAGAGGCAGGAAGGTGCCGCTGTTTCCGCGGGCACTGCTCGTGCCATCTTGGAAGTAAAACCAGCCTGCATCTGACCAGTAGGAAACGGTTCCGCGAACGAGATAACGCACGCCTGCTTCGGTATCCTTGCCTCTCATCTTGGCTAGATCACGGTGCGGACGCTGAAAGGGATCGGCATGGCCGAGCTGCTTGACTTTCAGATGAGAAGCCTGCGCCAAAACGATGCGCAGTCCACCGGGCCGCACGGCATTGCTGAGCTGCGGTGGGGCCACGCCATCGATCTCTACCAGCGCATCTAGTAGGTCCAGTGGTGGCTTGGCAGAGGCTGCGTCTGCTGCTTCTGAAGGCCACGTGGCCACGCAGGTGCTGCCGGATGATTCGAGGGCGATGATGATGGAATCTGCCGTGACTCCGACCTCATGCACATGGCCGGTGAACTTCACTCTCTGATACTTAGCCCCGCCGCTTTGCAGTTGCGCCACACTTGCCGTCTTGGCAGCGGGAAGGGCGGCCTGGCCAGTGATCGTGATCGTGACTGGCTGCATTTCTAGACCTGCATTTTTGCTTTGAATGCTACCGACAGCCTCGCAGACATCACCAGCTTTGATGTTTGGCGTGGTGGGCGTCCTCAGGATGGACATCGCTGCTGTGCGGTCTTGCAGGAAGAAGCGGCCCGCCTCCACCGCAGTGACCACACCACTGACACGCACGGAGGCATGGAGTGGCGTCATCTTTTCGAGAGACAGGATCGCCTGCAACACGGGTGCGGGCATCTGCGCTGCACCTGCCTGAGCAAGGAGCAGCCAGACAACAGGGATATAACAGCGCGGCAGAGTCACGATCTCACTTTCACAATCAGGACAGCGCAGGACAAGACTTTTACGCCGACATAATGCTAAAGGAGTATGCTGCAGGGCAGATGAGGGCCTTTGCGGGGGCGATGCATCACTCTGGAGTGCCATAGCGGCTTTTTCCGTGGGCTTCTAGAGTCGCTATGGAAACCCCCACACGACAATGAAAACCCCCTCGAACACCCTACTGGTCATGCTGGCCACGACTCTGTTTTTTCAAAACACAGTCACGGCGCAAAGCACACCGATGCTGAAACTCTATGCTCGCAATACGCTGCCGCAGACGGAGCCTGGGCTAGGCTTCTCAGCGGCCATGAATGACAAGTGGATCGTCATCAGCGAGCCTGGCAATGACGATGTGAAGGTCAATTCAGGCGCAGTGCAAGTCTATGAAGCGGCCACGGGAAAATGGCTGCGCAAGCTGAGTAATCCTGAGCCTGAAGCTGGTGCTTTTTTTGGCTACTCAGTGGCTGTCAGTGGTGATTTGTGTCTCATCGGTGCGCCGCTTGCCAATGTGGCGGGTCTTGCCTGTCTCTTTGATCTGAAAACGGGCGCTCTGATCCGCACCATTCGCTATGGTGGCACGACGGCAAAGTTCTTTGGCTTCAGCGTTGCTCTGGAAGGCCGCCGGGCGGCGGTGGGTGCGCCAGAGGACTTGCGGCCGATGCCGCCTTTCTTCATCACCTCGATCAAGACCGGCAGCGTGAAGGTGTATGCCGATCTCGCGGCCAGTGATGCTGTGAGCCACACTTTGTATCCCAATGACTCAGCTCTAGGTGATGCCTGGGGCTACTCACTCTGCATGGACGGCGGCCTGCTGCTAGGTGGTGCTCCCGTGCATAATGCCATCAATGGCGCGGGCTATCTGTTTGATGCCGTGACTGGGGAGGAGCTGCTCACCATCGAAGAATCTGGCACTTATCGCGCTGGCTCGACAGTGGCCCTGGCTGGGGGGATCGCCTATGTGGGTGCGCCTCAGAACGATTCAGCCTTGGGATCGGAATCAGGCATGATTTTAAAAGCCGTCATCGCTGGGCAAAATCAGTTCGGCGCTACCATCGACAAGCTGCTGCCAACTCAGCTCGGTGGTGGGCAGATGGGATCATCGATCGCTGCCTGGGGCAGTTCGATGATCGCTGGTGCTCCGAATCATAAGGCCCCAATCGGAGAAAAAGAGATTGGCCGAGCCGATGTCTTTTCCTTTCATGGCCTGAAGCCCATGCAAAGTCCGAAGCGCAGCCTTTACGCCAAGGATGCTCAGATGGGGGACGGCTTTGGTGTGGCCGTCTGCATGTGGGGGAATCGTGTGCTGATGACGGCACCGGGTGATGATGATCGGGGTTCCGATGCAGGTGCGGCCTACCTCATCACTGCGTCACCTCACTCCATGGACTTTCCCGTGCTGGCGCAGACGGGAAGCCATGCCACAGGACTGGCAGACGCCCGCTACTCGGTGCTGGGTGAAGCTTACGTCTCTCAGAACAGTTATACCGCCAGCTTCACCAGCAAGCTGGCAGGTGCTGGACTCCCCGGCGGAGTCGGCAGCGCCGTCTTTAGCACGAACACAAACGACTTTGCGCCGAGTCTTTCCCTGGCCACTGGCATGGATCTCCAGGGGCTGGGGCTGCCTGGCGTGAAGATGGCGTCCTTTTCCAGTCTATCCGCCAATAAAAACAATCTCTACCAAGCCAAGCTCACCGGCACCGGCGTCACCACGGCCAATGATGGGCTACTGCTGGTGGATAGCGGCTCTTCAGTCAGCCCCTTTTACCGTGAGGGAAACATGGTGGCAAACCTCAGCGGGGCGATCGTCTCCTCTTGGTCAAGCGTCATCCTGCCACCCTCAGGCCCCATTTTGATGGTGGCTAAACTCAAGACCGGCACAGCGCTTTTAAAGATCGACGGCCCGAATATGGCCACTGGAGGCATGGAGGAAGGCAGTGTCTCATCGGCGGCTGGGGCACCGCTGGGCACGATCACGCGGGTAGATGCCGCTGACCTGGGCGCATGTGTTGTCCACACCACGCTGCAAGCACCTACGGCTTCCAATTCAGCCCTGCTGCTGGTGGATACGGGCAACAACATGATGCAGACCCTCGTGGCCCGAAAGGGCGGGGATGCACCGGGCATCATGAATGGCAAGTTTAGCAGCTTCATCGCTGAGTCGTTCACCAGTGGTAATCTCATCTTCCGAGCTACCGTGGCAGGCACCGGCATCACAGCGGCAAACAATGAAGGCATCTGGAAAAGAGAGGGTGGGAGCAATGAACTCCTGCTGCGCACCGGCGGCCCTGTCGGTGGTATGCCCATCAGCGTCTCCTGGAGTAAATTTTTCGGCGTGTGGCAGCATGAAGATAAGGGCCTCATGGTGTACGGTCAGATCAAAGGCACGGGCGTGGCTGCTGCCAATGACACCATCCTTTGGTTCCTCCAGGAAGATGGTGCCCCCACTGTGCTCTTGCGTGAAGGAGACCTCATCGGCGGTAGCACGGCCTACCGGCTCGGGGCCATCCAGCGCGTGGCCTTTGCTGCTGGCGGTTCCTACATGGTGCTCGCCAGCCTGCTCGGCGCACCGGCGGACAGTGACACCGTATTACTCAGCGGAGAGACTTATTATTCCTATCTGGCTAAACCGAGCCTGCGCCGCCCCGTCATGCGCATGAGAGAAGGCACCCTCTATGATCGGCAGGAGGGCCTCGTCTCCAAGCTCAGCACCATCACCTGGAGCGGCCCCGCCTTTGATGTCTTGCAGCGTGCCGCTCAGCCGCGCCCGCTCGGCCTCATCGGTGCCTTTCAGCTCGGCTACAGCAACGGCAGCAAAGAACTCGTCTGGGGCGTGCCATAGGCACGAGTCGTCAAAGTCGTCCCCGGCCTTCAGGCCGACGACTACTCTCCAGCACTCCACCTCAAGCCCTCTTCAAACCACAAACCAAACATCCGAATGAAAACAAAGCCCCATCTCCACACCCTGGCCCTGCTTTGCCTGGGCGCAGCCTTCATCACACCTTCTACATCTGCCCAGAGCACCCAGATGCTGAAGCTCCATGCCCGCAACACACTGCCGCAGTCCGGTGCCAACCTCGGCCAATCTGCCGCCATGAATGACCGATGGATCGTCCTCGGCGAACCCGGCAATGATGATCTCAACACCGATGTCGGCGCTGTACACATCTATGAAGCTGCCACGGGCAAATGGCTGCGAAAGCTCAGCAATCCCGAGCCGGAATCCGATGCGGAGTTTGGCTACTCCGTGGCCGTCAGTGGCGACCTCGCCCTCATCGGCGCGCCTTATGCCAACACCGCTGGCATCGCGTTTCTCTTTGATCTGAAGACAGGGGCGCTGATCCGCACCATTCGGGCGGGAGGCTCATCGCAAAAACGCTTTGGCTACAGCGTCGCGCTGGAAGGGCGGCGGGCGGCGGTGGGAGCACCAGGGGATTTGCACCCACTCCCACCCTTCTTCATCACCTCCGTGAAAACGGGCAGTGTGAAGGTCTATGCCGACCTCGTGGCTAGTGATGCCAGCAGCCTCACCCTATATCCGTCTGACTCAGCCGTGAATGACCTATGGGGCTTCTCAGTCTGCATGGACGGTGGCCTGCTGCTCGGCGGCGCACCCTTTCACAATGCAGAGAAAGGCGCTGCCTATCTCTTTGATGCCACGACTGGGGAGGAACTGCACAAGCTTGAAGACAGCACAGCCGAGAGAGCTGGCTGGAGCGTGGCGCTTGCCGGGGGCTATGCCTATGCCGGTGCTCCATACTCAAAAGATGCGTTGACTTATCCCACAGGAATGATCCTGAAACATCAAGTCGCAGGCATGAACCCCGCGAGTGGTGACTCTGAAGTGAGACTTTATCCCAGTGCGCTTAACAGTAGTGACTATATGGGCTATTCTCTCGCGGCCTGGGGTAGCTCCATGATCGCAGGTGCTCCCAATGACAACGACCCCATGTTTAGCACCCAGGATACTGGCAGGGCCGATCTCTTCTCCTTCAGCAGCGTCGAGTCGATGACCAAACCCTATCGCAGCATCCAGGCGGTCGATCGGCAAGCTAACGACGAACTAGGCACCGCTGTCTGCATGTGGGGAAACCGCGTGCTCATGACAGCGCCGTATGACGATGACCTGGGAGATAATGCGGGTGCTGCCTACCTCATCACCGCCTGCCCTCATTTCATGGACCTGCGCCCTCTTGCTGTGACGAACAGCCAGGCCCCAGGACTGCTCGATGCACGGCACTCTCTGCTGGGTGAAGCCTATGCTTGCCCAGATAGCTTGGGTGCCATGTTTACCAGCAGCCTCATCGGCAGTGGCCTGGCGGGTGGTAAAGGCAGCGCGGTCTTTAGCAGCAACGACAACTCCAATAATGACTACACCCCTGCACTCTCACTCGTGACCGGCATGGACCTCGGAGGCATGGGATTGCCAGGGATCAAGGCCACCTCCTACTACGGCTTCAACCCCAACAACGAGCAACTCTACCATGCCAAACTCGCTGGCACCGGCGTGAACACGACCAATGACGTCCTGCTTCTCAAGGATAATGGGTTCACGGTCTCGCCCCTCTACCGTGAAGGCACTGCGGTTTCCTCCCTCGGCGGTGCCGTCGTCGCCTCATGGACGCAGATGATCCAGCCACTCACGGGCGCACCCTTTTTGCTCAGCCAGCTCAAGATCGGCACGGCAGGCGTCACCGCTGCCAATGACACCGCCTTGCTCCAAATCACCGGCGCAGGCATTGCCGT
>JAPLUM010000187.1 GCA_026397605.1 Verrucomicrobiota bacterium
AGCAAAATGGGCTCTCCTTCGTTCTGTGTGGGAAGATCCAGGATTTTACCGCCATGTTTTTCGATCAGATCCATCACCTCAAAAACGTCTTCGAACTGAAAGCTTAGTCCCGTGGGATTGAGACTGCCATCATGACCACCATGAAAGGCGATGATGGCGTTGCCAAAGGACAGTTCACTCCAGAATTCGCTGACAAAAATCTGATCAAGCCCAAAGACATTTTGATAAAATCTCACGGCCCGCGGCATGTCCGTGGCCAGAAGCATGAACTTGACTTTCTCTGGCCTGATGGCGCTCATTTAAGCCGCGTTGCTGTTGGTATCAGAGCCATTTTTGGCTGCATTCATCGCGCTTTCAGGCAGGGCTACGGTCGAGCCTGTTGAGCCTGGGCCTATGAGTTTGCGGAAGATTTTTTGAGGAAAGGAGAGGCCTTTTTCTTCTGTCTCGATCTGAGACAAAGCCTGTGACTTGGCCATCTCCCAGGCTGGGGCAAAGCCGGGCGCATTGATGATCATGTGCTTCTCAGCTCGGGCCATGATTTCAAGCTCACGCTGGAGTTTATTGTCCGGCTTTTCGTTCAAGCGCGTGACCTGCATACGCAGGCTTTCGTTCTCTTGGGCCAGCTTGGTTTTGTCCTTGCTGGTCTCCTGCATCTGGCGGGCATCGAGCTCTAGTTTGTCACTGAGATGAGTCTTGTAGCGCTTGAATTCACCCTTGGTCTTCCAGTGATTCAGGTAGGACATGATGAGAAAGACACAACCAAGGCCAAAGCCAAGGCCGAAGGTGTAAAGCGGATTGGAAAAGAATTCGAGCATGATGGTGTTGTTGGAAATATAGGGGCGAACTTGAAAAAGTCGCTCAATAATTCGTCTGAGGCGTTCCCAGTGCTAACTGCGCGGGACGGGTTGCATTTGGGACTCGGACAGAATTATTTATCCAAATTTACTTGGTCTTTGAGCCTCTGGCTTCGTTGCGCCTCAGTCACATATCGCTGAGATATGCTCCTTCGTTGCGCCTTGCCAGAGGCTCAAATGCCGGCGCAGCTTTGAATAATTAATTCTGTCCGAATCCCTTAAATCAAGCCAAGGCTTTTCAGCGTGGCTTTGAGCTCTTCGGTCTTTGCCTCTTCCATCGGAACGAGGGGTAGCCTCAACTCATTGCTGCAGTGTCCTGCCAGTGCCATGGCCGTTTTGATCGGGATGGGATTGGTGGAGAGCTTCAGGAAGGCAGCAAAGAGCGGATAATACTGGGAGTGGATACTCGATGCACCCGCATAGTCTCCTTTCAGAGCCAGATTTACCATGTCACTGATCTGTTTTGGGATCAGATTCGAGGCCACACTGACAACGCCGGCACCACCGACGGACATGAACGGCAGAGTCAGGCCATCATCGCCCGAGAGAATCTCGAAGCTGGACGGCAGCAACTGCCTCATCTGACTGACGCGCTCAGGATTGCCACCGGCTTCCTTGATGGCGCGGATGTTTGGGCAGGACTCAACTAGGCGCACAATCACGTCTAAACCGATCTCAATGCCGCAGCGCCCAGGGATGCTGTAGAGCATGATGGGGAGTTTGGTGTTGTCGGCGACGGCTTTGAAATGCTGATAGAGACCCTCGGGTGAAGGTTTGTTATAATAGGGAGCCACTTGCAAAGAAGCGGTGGCTCCAGCGGCCTCGGCCTCCTGAGTGAGTTCGATGGCTTCGCGTGTGCTATTGGAGCCTGTGCCAGCCATGACGACGCCACGGCCCTTGGCAAATTCGACGGTCAATTTTACCACGCGCTCATGTTCATCATAGTCCAAGGTGGGTGACTCACCTGTGGTGCCACAGGGAACGACTCCGGTGACGCCATTGTCGAACTGGAAATCGACAAGCTTTTTGAGTGCCTCTTCATCAAGCTGACCGTTGATAAAAGGGGTGACGATGGCGGTGTGGGTTCCTGCGAACATATGGGGAAGGGGATCTTAAAGATTTACGGTGCCTTGGAAAACGAAATCCGCAGGGCCAAATAAAGTGACCTCGGTGTATTCATGCGGCGTGGCCTCAGTGAAGCCGATGCGAAGAGTGTCGCCACCCTTAACGAGCACGGAGATGGGGCTGCCCGCGCCAGTCAGTTCATGATGGATCAGGGCGCAGGCGACCATGCCGGTGCCACAGGCTAGAGTCTCATCTTCGACACCACGTTCATAGGTGCGGATGGCGATGCTATCTGGAGCCAGGATTTTTGCGAAGTTGGCATTGGTTCCCTTTGGCTTGAAGGCCTCATGGTAGCGCAGCCCTGCACCCCATTCGCGGACTGGAACTGTTTCCAGATCTTCGACAAAAACCACCGCATGAGGCACGCCCGTATTCAGGCTATGAACGGTGAGCGTTTCTCCTGCCACGGGTAGGTTTTCGGCCAGCTTCAGACCATGAGGCGCACTCATATTGATGCGCACCTGGCCAGCTTCGAACTCAGCGGAAATCATCCCAGCTAAGGTTTCGAAGCGGATTTTTGACAGCGAATCACCATGCAGATGATTGACGAATCGGCCAAAGCAGCGTGCGCCATTGCCACACATTTCAGCTTCGCCACCGTCCGCATTATAATAGCGCATTTTAAAGTCGCCGCCTTCAGTGGCTGGCTCAACGCAGAGCAGGCCATCAGCTCCGATTCCACGATGACGATCACAGAGTTTTTCGATCTGATCTTTTGTCAGCGCTAAGGAAAGGTCGCGATTATCCAGCATGACAAAGTCATTGCCGGCTCCATTCATTTTAGTGAAGTTTAGAGTCATTGAGATTTGGGAAATTAAGGCAGAGCTTTGACCGCAGCGACGAGAGGCTTAACAAAGGCCTCCACCTGCGCCGCCAGATCTGGTGCCGAGCCATTTTTTTCGATGAGCTTAACAATGGCACTGCCTACGACAACACCATCGGCCATACTAGCCACTTGAGCGGCCTGCTCAGGATTAGAGACACCAAACCCGACGCAAACGGGTAT
>JAPLUM010000891.1 GCA_026397605.1 Verrucomicrobiota bacterium
TGGGATGCGGCGGTGGCATCGGCTCGTCTCTTCATTGAAAAAGGCGGGAAGACGAAGAAGGGGCGGAGTTTCACCGGTGTCTTCGAAACAGCTCGCAGCGCGATTCAGAAAAAGAACCTGCCCGAAGATCAATACCCACCCAAGCTCGTTGGCTTCAAGCCAGAGGACTACGGCAACGAGCGCGTGGCACGCAAAGGCCTTGAGCGCCTGAAATGGGAACTGGAGCGCTATGAGCCTTTTGCTTTCAGTGTCTATAACGGTCGCACTCCGCAGATGGTCAGCGTTTATCAGCCGATCCGCATGCCGCAAGATCGCATGACCAATGGTGAACTGGAACAAACGGCCATTTTAGGTGGTGGCGATCCTTTTTCACCGACGAAACCCGTGAAGCCGGGCGTGCTGTCCGTGCTCGGCAGTGCTGAGTTTCCTGACGGTATCGAAGGTCGCCGCACAGCCCTTGCGAATTGGATCGCCAGCAAAGACAATCCTCTCACCACTCGTGCGATTGTGAATCGCTTGTGGCTCTGGCACTTCGGGCAGGCCATCGCGGGCAATCCGAACAACTTCGGCGGCACAGGCAAACGACCAACGCATCCTGAGTTGCTCGACTGGCTGGCTGCGACGTTGGTGGAAAAGAACTGGAGCATTAAGGAAATGCATCGCGTTATCATGATGAGCGCTGCGTATCGTCGGAGTTCATCGTTTCAGGATTCAGGTGCTAAGTTGAGCCGAGAAGAAGCAGAAAAAAGCTACGCCGTCTTCAAGCCACGCCGTCTCATGGCTGAAGAGCTGCGTGACACCATGCTCAGCGTCACTGGCGAGCTGAATCCCACACTTGGCGGCATTCCGAATCGACCCGAGATCAATATCGAAGTGGCCATGCAGCCGCGACAGGTCATGGGCACGTTTGCTGCGGCGTGGGTGCCAAACGCCACTCCTGAGCAGCGGCACAGGCGCAGTTTGTATGCGCTCAAAATTCGTGGGGCGCGTGATCCGTTCATGGAGGTCTTCAATGAGCCTGGCCCTGACTTTTCCTGCGAAGCGCGTGAGGTCTCTACTGTCACACCGCAGGTCTTCAGTCTCTTCAATGGACAAGCCAGCTATGATCGTGCGCTAGCTCTGGCGAATCGCGTTTTAAAGGAAAAACCCACCGATGTGATCACGCGCGTGTTTCAACTCAGCTATGGCCGTGCGCCAACAGCCGATGAAAAAGCCGCCTGTGAAACCCACTGGCAGCAGATGGAAAAAAAGCAGGTCAGCGTCGTCATCGCAGAGCCCAAGCCACCACTGACTGTGAAGCGTGATGCCGTGGAAGAGAACACCGGAGAGAAATTCAGCTTCCAAGAAAAGCTCCCCGGCTACACCGACTTCATCGCCGATCTCCAGCCCTCAGATGTCGATGCCCGCACACGCGCCCTGGCCGATCTCTGTCTCGTGCTGATGAACTCGAACGAATTTTCGTATGTGTATTGAAATCTCAGCTCACCAGCCCACGCAGCTTCGCCGTGACCTCGTCACGACTGAGGACTCCTGCGGCCACTGCCAAGGTAAGGTTTTCCCAGTCGTCCACGTCGAGGGTTTCGTTTTTCAAAAGTCCGTTTTCGCTGAGGAATACCAAGCACGTGGCCAGGGCGACGCGTTTGTTGCCATCGACGAAGGCATGATTGCTACAGAGGTAAAAGAGATAGGCAGCGGCGACCTCGATTGGCTCGGTGATCATGGGCACTCCCATCATGGTCGCTTGTGGAGCCGCCACGGCGGATTCCAGGAGTTCAAGCGAGCGCAGTCCTGGACTGCCTCCGTGGGCAGCCAAGACTTCAGCATGGATGGCCAAGACGGCTTCGACCGTGGGATGCTTGAGTTTCGAACTCATGACAACCTGCGGAAGAGTTCACTGTTCTTCTTGATGAGTCGTCGCGCTGTTTCAGCCGCTGTGGATGCCTCAATCACCACGGGCTCCATCGGCGCAATGGTGATCGTGCCGCCGGTATGCACCTCCACATTCACCTCATCACCGACTTTGAGTCGGGCGAGTTGGAGAAGGGCAGAGTCGAAGATGATGCCTTGGGAATTGCCGATTTTGGTGATGGTCTTGATCATGTGTTAAACTATGTATTACATCCACTTTTGTCAATGAACACCTCCTACTTTCCCTGTGCTGGTTCCCGTGCCTTTCATGCGCCGACGCGGCGTGAGTTTGTGTATGGGATGGGTGCATCGCTCGGCAGTGTGGCTTTGACGTCGCTGATGGCGGCGGAGGCCAAGGGGCCTCTGGCTCCGAAGGCGCAGCAGGTGCTGGCGAAGGCGAAGAACTGCATCTTCCTGATGATGGAAGGTGGGCCAAGCCACATCGACTGCTTTGATCCGAAACCGATGCTGGAGAAGCTGCATCTCAAGGAGTTCACCAAGGAAGGAAAGATGAAATCGGCGATGGAGAGCGGGAAGCGCTACTATGTGAAGTCGCCGTTCAAATTTGCGCAGCATGGACAGTCGGGCGCGTGGATGAGCGAGCCATGGCAGCATCTGAGCGGCGTGGCGGATGATTTGTGCTTCTTCAGAGGCTGTCAGGTGGACTCAGTCAATCATCCGACGGCGATGTATCAGATGAACTGCGGCAATCGCTTTGGTGGTGATCCGGCGATTGGCTCGTGGGTGACGTACGGGCTGGGATCGGTGAATCAGGATCTGCCTGGATTCATTGTGCTGCCGGAAATCAGCTATCCGCAAGGAGGCAGTGCGAACTGGGGGAATGGCTATTTGCCTGCCCAATTTCAAGGCACACCGCTGCGTCCCAAGGGATCGCCCATCCTGGATTTGCAGCCCCCGAAGGGCATCTCACCAGAGCATCAGCGGGCCAATCTGGATCTGCTTGCCAAGTTGAATCAAAAGCACGCGAGTGATCATCCCTGGCATGATGAGTTGAAGGCGCGTATGAACAATTACGAGCTGGCTTTCCGCATGCAGACGCAGGTGCCCGAGACGCTGGATCTGAGCGCCGAAGATGAGAAAACGAAGGCCATGTATGGTATCGGCAATGATGCGACGGATGCCTTTGGTCGGAAGTGTTTGTTAGCGCGGAAGCTGGTGGAGAAGGGGGTGCGCTTTGTGCAGCTCTATGCGGGCACTTGGGACAGCCATGACTACATCGAGCGTGCGCATGGGAATCTGATCCGGCAGGTGGACCAGCCGATTGCGGCACTGATCAAGGACCTGAAGCAGCGCGGTCTGTTGGATGACACGCTGATCGTGTGGTGCGGGGAATTTGGCCGCACACCGGACAACGGCGTGCGCGGAGGCACAGCCTATGGGCGTGATCACAATCCGAAGGCGATGACGGTCTGGTTCGCCGGTGGTGGTGTGAAAGCTGGACATACCATTGGCTCCACCGATGATCGTGGCATGGAGGCCATTGAGGAGATCCATCATGTGCGTGATGTCCATGTGACACTGCTGCGGCTACTCGGGCTGGATGACAACAAGCTCACGTTTTACCACGCGGGCCGGTTTAAGCAGCTCTCGCAGTTCGGCGGGCAGGTGATCGAGAAATTGATCGCTTAGCGCTTCAACTCCGCGACTGGCCTGAAGAAACGGCGCGGGCGATCAGCGGGGACGTTGCGGAGGAACCAGCCGCTTCCTGCATCGGTGGTCGGCAAGGGCGTGAGAGTGTCCCAGGTGGTGAGATCTTCGCTGGTTTCGAGCAGGACGTTCACATTGCTGGCGTAGCGCTCGGGCCAGTTGGCGCGGACTTGCATCGGGGGGGCGCTGATGATGTCGAAGTAATTAAACTGCAATGCGATGGGGCCGACGGTGGGGCTGATGGTGTTGCAACGAGGGTCGGTGCCTTCGAGATATTCTTTGGCAAGCGAGTACGCTGAGCCATCGAGATTGGCGAAGCCATTGTGCGCGAGTGTGCCGAAGTGGCGGAGTTCCCAGTTGTCGGCGAGCAGGTCGTGGTCGCTGTCTTCATCGACGACGTCGGGCAGCCATGGGAGCAAGAGCGAGATAATTTCGAGAGCTGGATAGCCGGCGATTTGTGGGAGATCGGTGTAGTAGGTGACTTGCAACTGCGTGCCTGCGGGAGCTTCGGCAATGCTGGGTAAAGCAACGGTGGTGAGCTGGTCGGTGAGCAGGAGTTGTGGCACGCCGAGATTAGTCTGCACGAGCGAAAGGCCAGGCGGGTTCGGCGTGCTGCGTGTGAAGAGGGGTTGTCCGAGCCATGAGCGCAACGCGTCGAGGTTGTCGAGTGGCAGCGCGTTGTGCTGGGCATAAACATCGCGTGCAAGTTTACGCAGCGCGTTGGCTCCGGCATTGGCGGCTGCGAGCTGGTCACTGACATGACGATGCACGGCATTGAGACGTACAACGGAAGCCATGGGATGCGCGGGATCGGTGCGGCGCAGTCCTTGGAAGCTACTGATGAGTACATCCGATAGTTTATAGCCCGTGCCGTCGATAGGCGGCGCGGGGTTGCGTTGCGTGAGCAGGTCGCCGACGATTTTGCCGACGAGCACGGCCTCCAGCGAGGTGTGCGGTGAGAGAGTGATCTCAGCATACGGCTGCGCGCCGCGATTGATCGCGGCCTGATACTCACTGACCCAGCCTGCGGCGGAATAGGTGCCGGTCGGGCTGCTGTCCCACAGTGGATTGAGCAGGCGCGTGCTCCAGTTTGAATCCGCGCCTGGCATGTCACCGAGGCCGCCGTTCCAATTGCTGCTACCTGCGATCCAGTTCACACCGCCCCAGTCCCACACGGTCGCGATGCCGATGCCACCGTTATTGATGCCCCAGCTCCAGGATTCAGGCTCGAGCGCGGGCACGAGTCCGATGAGTTCGCGGCCCGTCGGTTCAAAGCCCAGGTGCGCGGGATCGGCGGTGAAGTGCGTGCTGCTGCGCACGATGAGGAAACCCATCGCGGCATCGACGCCGACCGTATTCACGCGCGCAAAATTTGCCGCAGCACCACCCGTGCCGATGACTTCTGAGCCAAGCGCGTTGCCGAACGCATCTTCGACCGTGACGGTGCATGCGCCGGGCTTACCGTGCGCGGTGGTAGCACCCGCGACATTGAGCAGACGCAGTCGCACATCGACGAGCATGGAGTCAAGCGATGGGGGCAGAGATGCGGGCTTGCTGAGCGCGTCATTCGGATTCGTTCCGGCGGCGAGTTCGTCAGCATCGCTGAAACCATCGGCATCGGAGTCGCTGCCACCCTTGGGGTCCATACCATAGGCAATCTCGACAAAGTCAGGCGCGCCGTCGCCGTCCGCATCCTGGAGCGCAGCTGGCTTGTTGAAAATGTAGTTAGCGCTGCGTGTCGGCGAGGCACCAGTCACGCGACTGGCATAATACTCGACGGTCGTCTGGCGCGTGATCCACGGCGGACTCGCGGGATTCCAGGCTTGAAACGTGCCGCTGCCATTCATGCGCAAGTAAACCGTCGTGCCGCCGAGCAGTCCACTGAAGCTGATCTGCTGCGCGTTCGCATAAGTGCCGGGCGTCGGCGCGATGGTGACTTCATCAATCTGCGGGCCGATGTTGGCGTTGAAATTAAAGATGGAAAACTGCGGGTGCATTTGATTCACCGCTGTGCCGCCGGGGGCGGATGAAACGCTGCCGACTGTTTGTGTCGAAGGTGAGCCGATGCCCTGCGTGGCGCCGCCATAGTTGCCCGACGCGGCGAGAATGGTGAACGGTCCGCCACCGCCGACTGTGGCCGCGGTGCCCCAATCACCGAACTGGTAGGTGCGGATGAGATCGACATTGTCGCGGCGGAAAAGTCCGTCATCGAGCAGCATGATGTTCGAGTAGATGCTCAGGGGTTTCAGCGCCGGCAGCGCGGTTATGCCGGTTTGATTCCAGCCGCTGCCTGTGTTGCCAAAGCTGACCATGCTGTTGGTTGGGCCGCCTGGCGTTGCAGCGTAGAGAAGTTGAAACGCATTGCCCGCCATCTGCACCACGCCGGAGAGCACGCCGGTCGCACCTGTCGGCGTGATCGGCGCTGCGGCGGAGAATCCACCAGCGAGCGTGTATGCGTAAAGCGCGATGGTGCCGTCGGTGAAGCGCACGAGCACGCGCAGGCCGCTCGGGCCGTTCACGGGAACGAGCTGCGCGATGGGAGAGCCAAAGGTTGCCGTGCTGGCGGAGGTAAACGCCCACGGCGCAGCAGCGACGACGCGCCTGAGAATGATCGAGCTTTGTCCCGGCACCCAGAATATCACATCCGCATTTGGACCATCAAAAATGCCGCAGATGAACTGTGATCCATCGGCGAGACCAGCGGTGCTGAGCACATCGTTCGCGCTGAAGCCGGTGAGATTGTAGGCGTGGAAGCTGTTCGTGGCGCCGTTGTCGCTCATGTGCGCGAAGATCGCGGAGGCACCAGCATGCGGCACGATGGGATTGCCGTGCGCGACGGTGAAGTCAGGTATGTTATCGCTGCGGAGATGCGACCATGCGCCTGCGTTCGAGCGAATCTGCCGCACCTCGTATTGGTTCACTAAATCAAGCGAGGCGATGATACCTAGATCGTCTTCCGCTGTCGGTGCAGCACCGCCCGTGATGTCGAGAGCAGCCATGACGACGGGGCCGAGTCCGCCATCAAACACGGCCTTGGGTTCCGTGTAGCCGCTGGTTGTCGGAGACAAAATGTTCGCACGATTTTGCGCCGGGCTCGTCACTGCGAATGAATCCGCCGCGATGCCGTTGAGTTTGCCGACGGCGACTCCGGTCACGCCGGTGACACCGCTGGCGCGGCCATTGGCAAAGGCGAATGTGCCCGTCCCCGAGCCGTAGCCGATGCGATAGAGGCCGGTGGCTTTGTCGATGACGAGCACGTCGCTGTTGCCATCGCCATTAAAGTCACCGCTGGCGGAGAATTCATTTGTGGTCTCGTGAACCGTGGTGCCTGCGTGAGCCTTAGCCACAGCGGCGATCATGAAGAGGGAGAGAAGCTTCGTTTTCATGGTACATCAACTTGGTTGGTCACGATCACGCGCTCGATCTCTTTGGTCGGGCTGAAGCGGACGATGAGGTATTTGTAGCGCGCGCCCTTGAGCACTGGCTGGCGGTCGAGGAGAAGGATGTCTTCGTTGCTGTTGTTGATCGTGCGCGGCAGGCCGGTGGTGGCTTTGGGGAGAATGGCGATGAAAGGATCGGTGACGACGTTGTTTCCCGTTTCATCGAACTGCGCGATCTGCTCCATCAGTGGCGACACCTGCACGATGTCGCCGGGCACGGACGGATACTTTGTGTTCGTCACCTGCACCCGATAGAGCGCGATGGGCAGGATGACGCCGGCGATTTTTTCAAGCGGCTCGGCCTGCGCGACGAGGTCGTTTGTGTAGAGATAGTTCTCCAGGTCTAACGTCGCAGGGATGGCAAATATCGTCAACCCTGCCGGACCGGAGTTTTCCGGCTTGCTGATGGAGGTGCCCCCGGCTGGGTCGATGTATTCGCCGATGCGCACGGCGTTGCCTTTCCATGGGCTGAGCTGACCCACATTCAAATGCAGGCCCGTGATACCCTCATGGAAATCAGCCTTCGTCGGCAGCGGCCGGTCGGGCCACGGCACCGGGATGTCGAGGCCGAGCGTTCGCAGGGCGAACGAGAATTTTTCGTTGTGGCTCCATTCGCCCGCGATGCGCTCGCCCCACTGGCCGACACCGACGGCGCGCACCAGCACG
>JAPLUM010000508.1 GCA_026397605.1 Verrucomicrobiota bacterium
GTTTCAACGGCTGAACCTGGCCATTCAGGCGCAGCGTGCAGCCATCATCAGCGATCACGGCGATGGTGTATTCCTCGGTGAACTGCGGCTGCACCTGGCCGATCCAGCGCACAGAGAAGGTATCAGGATTGATCAGGTTCACATCCGGCGTGCCAGTGTTCCAGATGCCATTGTTCTGTGCGGTGACTGCACCATCGACCCCAATACGAAGCGGCGGGCCACTGAATGTGGTGCCCGCGTAAGTCTTGTTGTAAGCGCCCGTGGAGGTGCTCGCCGTGCGACCTTCCAGGAAGCAACTGCCAGAGCTGGTGGCTGTGGCGACGACAGGGACCTCAAAGGTGTTCGCCGTCGCGTTCGCGACCGTGAAGGTACCACTGGAACTGGTGGGCGTGAAGTGGATGCCAGACGTGAACGCGAGCGTGACCGAGTCCCCGTTGATCAACCCATGGCCCGTGAGCGTGATCGTCGCTGTGGTTGTGGTGTTCGCGTAGGTCGCGGCCTGCGTGTGAGTGAACTGATTGGCCTGCGCGATATTCGCGAAGCCAGCCGTACCCAAGCGCCATTGCAGACGGCAGCGGGCGTTGTCCGCAGTTTCGACGTGCTCCACGCGCATTTTGTAACGCGCAGCAGGAGTGCCAGGCACAGCGAGCGCGACCGCCGCGCTGACCTTCATGGTGCCGATGACTTCATCATCCGCGACGCCGTCCTGCGGCGTTCTCATACGTGTCGGAGTAGTCGTCTGGGAAGTTCGCGAGACGCGGCGCTCCATGCGTGGCGAGCACCCCACCATTCGGCGTGCCATGCTGCCAATCGTTATTCACCACCGGGTCCACGCGCGTGATCACCGCTGGATGCGGGAAGGACTGGAAGCTGAAGCTGCAATTGCCCGAGCTGTTGGTAGGCAGCGCCGTCGCACCACTGATGGCGAGCGTCATGCTCACGCCCGCATTGACGGCTGTGACGTTGTAGTTCGCATGATTGTAGAGCCCGTTGTTGAGGTTACCGGAGGTGAAGCTGATCTTTACCACATTGCCCACGGCGACCGTTGCAGGCCCAGTGTAGGGGATCACGATGGAACCTGTCGTCGTGGGCGAGCCGCGCGTGTAGGTGTAGGTGCCGCTTTGACCAAAGTTGATCGCGTCCGCCGCCGTGGTGCTAGCTGTATCATAATAGTAAGCCATCAAGCCCGTGCCCGTGGCCGCCGTGGCATTGGTGATGATGATGCTGGCATTGTTTGGTGTGCCCAGAGTTGGTGGGGTCGCCGTTCCGTTAGTCGCGGAAGTCAGCGTCAGTGTCACCGACTCACCGCCCTCCACCAAAGCATCCGCAATCGGCGTGAAGTCGATGGCCGCACTCAAAGTGCCAGCTGGCAGAGCAATGGACGTGGTGGAGGGCGTGATACTGAAGTCCGAAGTCACCGTGGCCGTGCCTGTTGTCGTGTAGTTCACCGTGGCAGACAGAAGCTTGCGCGTGCGGCTGATAACGATCTCTGCCGGATCTGCACTGTCCTCTGAGGCAAACGGCGCCACGGCCGAGATCGTCACCACATCAGGAGTTCCCAGCTCTGCCGTAACAAAGGCACCATCCGCCACACCATCTAGATCGCTGTCCGTTGCTGCTGGATTCAGCCCCAGCTTCCGCTCCGCCCAGTCGGACACGCCATCGCTATCCGTATCGACATCGCTCGTCTCCACTCGGTAAAACTTTCTACTCCCTGCTGCTCTAGTTATACTGAGATTCACATTAGCGCCATCCGCGCTCGGGATATAAATCGTCCCATTGATCGGCGAGAGCATCGTCACCGCCGTCCAGCTTGGGCCATTCGGACTATCGGATTGGAGCACGCGATACTTCTTCCCAGCCTCCACCTTCATCGTGAAAACCACGTTCGCGCCGGAAATGATCATATTGCCGATCTTCAGGCAATCATTGGCCACAAAAGGATTCGTGCCCACGATGGCCTCAATGCTGTTTGAGCAGCCGTCACTATCCGCATCGCCATTCGGGTCCAGCGCCCAGGCATTAAACACACCCTGCCAAACATCATCCAACGTGTCCGGCCCATTGGTTTGGCCATTCGGCACCTGCCCAGCCGGCCATTTAAGGCTGTCCGTGGCAGCCTGAATCGACGTGAGCGTCAGGCAAAGGAAAAGAAGCAAGTTGCGAGTGAACATAAGGCGTCAAAGAGTTATAGCCCGAAAGTTTAAATGGTGTATTAACTCGTGCAAAAACCATTCTAACCGTTTAGCCTGAGCAAAGTCAATAACTCATTCATTTCATGTCGCGGCCAATGGCTTTGACCACTTTCCACACTCTTCGACTTTGGTTGTCATAGGCGAACTCTAAGCGCTGTCGGGGTGGTGGTGTTTGGCCGAGGCTGGAGTTGACGGTCTGTTTTTCTTCCATGGCAGTGAGGCTGTTCTCGCCGCCCCAGGTGTAGATCCACGGGCGTCTTCTTTGAGGTTGCCGTCTTGGTCATAGACCAGGGTTTCATTCTGCGGCGGAAAGAAAAGCCAACCGGTGGGTTTGGGTTTCACCGCAGATTGAGCCCTTGGCGTGCAACTCCTCAATGCCCACCCACACCTCACTACAGCCTGCCACGCGCCTTGAGTGCTCAGCCATCCAACCTGCGGGACGGAGTAGGGTGATGTCAAAGATGTCCCAAACCGCTGCGCGCATCCTGCAGGCGCACGATGTAGCCGCGCCAAGCGGTGGGACCGATTAACTATGAGTCTACCTACTTATTTGGCTGCTTATTCGACACAATCAGAACAGGAATGGCCCGATTACGAGGAGTCTTGCTAGTGGGCTAAGATGGCGCTTTTTTTGCCACGTTCATCCATCTCAACCACGCCGTCTCTCAACCTAATGACACGGGTGGCGCGCTCGATCATGCGCTCGTCGTGGGTGACGAAGACGAGGGTTTTTCCTTGGGCATTCAGGCCATCGAAGAGGCTCAGGATTTCCTGACCGGATTTGCTATCCAGGTTTCCGGTGGCTTCATCGGCCAGGATGACGAGCGGGCTATTGGACAGAGCGCGGGCGATGGCGACTCGCTGCTGCTGGCCACCGGATAGCTCCGTGGGCTTGTGATGCAGACGGTGCCCGAGGCCGACTTGATTGGCGAGATTCTCCGCGACTTCCCGCATGCGTGCATCGCCCTCTCCGCCGTAATACATGGGGATGGCGATGTTTTCTAAAACGGTCAGCTGCTGGATGAGATTGTAACTCTGAAAGATGAAGCCCAGATTGCGATTCCGCGCGGCAGAAAGGTCATCGTCATCGAGATGCGCCACGTTTTGACCTCCCAAAAAATAGTCTCCTGTGGTCGGCTGATCTAAACAACCCAGGACATTCAATAAGGTGGACTTCCCGCAGCCCGAAGGCCCCATGATACAAACGTACTCGCCAGGGAATATATCAAAGCTCACGCCCTGCAGCACTTGGCTGACGACGTCTCCCATCTGATAGGATTTACGAATGTCGCGGAGACTGATGATGGGCTCTGGCATCAGAGGGTAAATGACAAAGACCTAAAACTAAGGGGCAGGAGTTGGCTTGGCAGCAGCAGCCACATCTTTGGACTTCTCTTTGGCCTTGGGTTTGATCGGCTTTTGATTTTCCCCAGGCAAAATGGATGGCGCGTCAGGGCGGGAATCTTCCATAGTTGCACGCTTTGGCAGGGAGATGGCCACGGATTCGCCAGATTGCAGTCCATCACGCACCTCAATGAATTCATCATTGAAGACACCCGTTTTGATCGACCTACGCTCGAGTTTGCCATTATTGCGTATGTAACAGAAATGCTGATCTGCCTCGACTTCAATGGATTGAACAGGCACGTACAGAACCTCTGCCAATTGATCGACGATGATTTCAGCCTTGGCATTCATCCCTGGTTTCAGCCAAGGTTGATTGCCAATGATGTGAATGTTGGCTGGATACACTTTTAAGTTAGGCGTGTAGCGGCTGCTGCTGGAGTCTGGCAGCAAGGCTAACTCAGCGACGCGTCCTTCCAGCACTTTTCCGGGCTCGGCATCGACTCGAATGAGCACGGGCTGACCGACTTTGACTTTCTTCACCTGGGATTCGTGGATCTTTACCATGACACCCATCTGCGCCATGTCAGGAATGGTCAGGATGGTCTGACGTAGGCGGACGCTGGCACCTTCTTCGATGCTGTTGCTGTAGTTATAGGATGAGCCTGCATCCAGATCTCCATAGGCCACAAGGCCTTGCTGGGTGGCTTTGATGGTGCAGGCTTTCAGTTGGCGCTCCAGTTCTTCGGTCTTGGCGAGCTGCATTTCATAGCGGCGCTTGGAGGTCTGGAAGCGGGTCTCCGCCTGGGCCATCTTGGAGCGGTTGGCACGAACGGTGCGCTCCAGCTTGGTGAGGCTTTCCCGATAAGCAGAGAGCAGGAGCGCGCATTGCTTGGAGAATTCATATTTGGTAAAGAGACTGAGCTGTGTCTCGGCTGTTTTCAGAGACAGCGTGACTTTTTCATAGGCCACTTGATCCAGCTCTAGCTGAGTTTTGGTGATGAATCCTTTGCTAGAAAGACGCTCGGAGGACTCGACCTTTTGCTTGGCCACCGACAGCTCCGACTTGCGTAAAAGCAGCTCATCCCCCAGCTGACGGAGCTTTTGCTGGGCCTCTCCATCACCACTGGCTTGGCCTTCCAGGAAAGGCGAGAAGTCGATCCGTTCAGAACTAAGGGTCACTTTTTTGGGATTTTGTCCAGCAGTGATGACCTTTGCATCAGCGGGCTTGGACTTACCAATGACGTTGGTGTTGGTGGGTGTGTTGGATTGCGTATCCAAGACGGCGGCAAACTTATCCAATTCAGCCCCATTGCTGGGCAGGCTGGCGTCTGAGAGAATTTTTGCCGTGAGATCGCGACCGAGGTATTTCTCAAAGTCCATCAGGGCAAAGACTCCGGATTCCTTCATATCCCGGACGAGGCTCTGATTTTCACTGCGCTGAATTTCGCGTCCTTCATCGGCATCAATGTAGGTAGCCACTGTGGTCTGAAAGTCGATCTCGTGATCCTGAATGCGCGCCTTTAACTCAGAGCTATCCAGTTCTACTAGCACTTTGCCGTCCTTGATGTCTTCTTCAGTGATGAGATAGCCTTCAGGAATAATACTGATGATCTTGGTCGGAACTTCGATCTCTGACTTCACTTCGAAATTGTTCAAAGCACGGATCTCGCCACCTTGCAGGACATCCACCTGAAGAGGTCCGCGAGTCGCGATGAAAGTGGGCACCTCCTCCTCAGTAGCGCTGTCACCAGACAGGGTCATCCAAGCCACAACGCCGAGCGTTAGGCTGCCAATGATGATCCAAGTTTTCCTGTTCGCCTTCTTCATGGTGCGTCTCCCTTAACCTTTTCGCTCTTTAATACGTCTGCCCAAGCGCCATCTTTCTGAATGTATAAGACTCCCATGTCTGCCCAAAGCTGAAGACGTGCCAAATTGAGGTCGATCAATGTCGAGACGGCCTGATCGCTAGCCGTAATGAGACGATCCGTAGATTCCACAATGTCACGGGCGGTCCCCTGCCCTTCAGCCGTGAGAGCTTCTTCGATCTCCAGACGTTTCTGAGCCAGTCCGAGTCCCTCAAGGGCCAGTGCATACTGGCTTTGCGCCAGCTGAAGTCCACGCCAGTCGCTGCGAATGGTCTGTCGCAGATCCTCCTCTGCCAGATCGAGCCCCCGTCGGGTAGCCTGTTCACTGATCTGCGCAGACCTGAGATCATTCCGCTCTGGCAATGTATTGAGATTTAGATCAATATCCAACCCACCTGAAACTCGGCGCTGCTTGGGATTGAGCTCGAGTCCTTCATTGTCACGAGGCGTCCCCATTTGGTAATTCATCAACGCATTGACCGTGGGCAGCGTGTTCTGGTGGGCAATCTTGACTCTGCGCTCAGTATCCGCAAGGCGGTCCCGAGAATTGTAAATGTCTAGGCGTGTAACCAAGGCGGTCTCAACCATTTGATCCATGCTGCCCTGCGGATCGGAAACATCGAGCCTCTTGAGCTCTTTGGAATCCAGCGTGAGTCGTTCTGTCACTGGAAGGCCGAGTGTGATCTTCAGATCATCTAGCGCATCTTCATAACTCCGAATCGCTGCCAACCAAGAGCGCTCATAGGCCAAAGCTCCCTGCTCGAGCTGCTTGAGTTGGGATTGAGAGCGCAAATTGGCTGCTGCCAATGCACGATCACGTAGAATATTACGCTGGCCTGCAAGATTAGCGGTGTACCGATTTCTTGCCTGTTCACGAGCTTGCAGTGTCCGCATGTATTGCCGAGCGACCTCAACGGCGAAGCTTTTCCTATATTGGGTGAACTCACGGATGGCATAGAGCACGTCCCTCTCATCCTGACGCAAAGGCTCCACTGCGGCTAGGACACCTGCTCCACGTAAAAGTGGCTGGGCTAAAGTCACGGCTGCTTTTGAATCACTGAGCCCCTTCACATCTCCGGTGAAAAATCTCGTGAAATCTGAAGTAAGATCCAAAGCCAAGATGCCCCCTGTTTTCATCAAGTAAGTGAGTCCGACACCGCCTCTGCTCAGTAAAGTGGAACTTCTGACAAGATTATTTACGCCCGTCTTTGTCTGACTCTCAGTGAAGACAGAGCTGCCACCACCATCAGCGATGGGGCCATATTGTTGCCTCGTCCGAGTGAGCGCTAGAGCCTGGAGATAAACGACTTCTTTTCGCGTCAAATACGCCCGATTCCGATGCACGGCAAAATCCAGAGCATCAGCCAAAGTGACCACTTTCGCGCCTTTTTCGATAAAAGCTCGCTTACCTAAAAACTCGGAGCCTTCCGTCTGCTTCATGAGCCGATCTAGCTCCACTGGCGGCGGTGGGGTAATACTGAGCAGCGCCTCATCTTCGGCACCTGCGACGATCTGCTTCTTGCTGCCAATGATGCCAAAAACCTGCTTGTCTGCCCATCCCTTGTAAAACTTCTGGGTGCAGCCTGTCATCAGCACCAAACTCGGCATGACCAAAGCCAGGAAAGAGCAGATGTGACGGTTAAAAGGCATGGAATGACGCGAGGGGCTTTTGAGGGCCAAGAGGTTCTGACGAATGGCTTCAGATCGACTCAGCTGGTTGGGGGGGACACTTAAACGCGGCCTAGAACACAGA
>JAPLUM010000485.1 GCA_026397605.1 Verrucomicrobiota bacterium
CGTCAGGCATGACTGACGGGGCTTTGGTGAGTTGGCGGAAAAGTTTACTGGCGAGTCAACAGTAGGGTCTGGTTGTTGCGCCCCACGTTGGATAAGAAGCTGGCGAAAGGATGCAGGAGTGACACGGTTCGGTTGCCAAGCCTGAAGGAGATGAAGTGGCTGGTTCCTCGTTCTTTGTTCCTCCTTCGCTCGTTGAGCTCCGAAGGACACGTCTGTTCTCTGACTTCTGACTGCTGACCACTGACTGCTCGTTCTTGAGACTTTTTTCATTTTGGGCTTCCTTTTTCTCAGGATTTTGGATTAAATACGCCTAACTAACCCTGACAACCCGTATGAGTGCGAAGCAATCCCAGGCTCCCGAAAGGGCTGAGGGGAAGCCGTTGCCTGAGAGGAAGTTTCTGATGGAGGTTTCGGCGGAAGAACGGCACATCATCGAGTTACTGAGGGGCAATGAGCCCACTCTGGCCCCAGAGGCTTTGAATCATGGGCCGCTGAAAAAACCCAATGTGCTGTTAAAGTGGCTTCGTGGGGCTTGGATTTGAGATTTCCACTCGGTTAGAATGATGACTGTGTCGCTCTAGCTCAATAATTCATGGGCCGGAATGTCCCCGGCGAGGATGACATGGCTGTAGAGCGCTCTCTAAGTGAGCCGCACAGGATGGCTGATTTCAAGTCAGACTCGAAAAGCAATCCGCTGGATGTCTCGTGCGGAGTGCAGGACGCGCAGCAAAAGAATCCCGTCCTCTGTCGGGCGGAATTAGAAGCAGTATTTGCCGAGCGGGTAGCTGCGGCAGCTCTTGGCGAGTTCAGGCCGGGGGCGACCCAGGCCGCGATGGCACGCCAAGTAGTCGAACTTGAGTGAGAAGCGTGCCAGAAGTCGGTCTGCCTGGAATACGCTATCCTGAGCGATGTAGTTCCAAATCTCCCTGAGATCCGCCTGCGCATCAATGGTGAGATCGACGCGCGGCATTGTCGCTAGGCGGTCTGGCGTGCGGCGTGCTCGCGGTGGCGTTCTGCAAGGAAGGCGGTCATATCGAAGTCACGAATGACTTCCCCAAGATCCGCCTGATCGACTGCGTGTTGGATGTCGGCCCTGAGCGAAGCGAGCTTGGCTGACTCCTCATCTGTGAGTGTTGATTCGGCCTGTTCTCTGAAGGTAGAGAGAATGCTGACAAAGAATTCATCGGCATCCTGATAACCACCGGAGTTTACGGAGGCGCTCACGAACTGACTGAGTTCGTCAGGAAGTTGAATCGCGAGTGAAGTCATGGGTCGATGGTATCTAAAGCGGTTCGTTTTGTCGAGAACAAGATTCCAGTTTTCAGCCTCGGAGGCTGGGCACAAGGCGCTGAAACTGACCAACGACACGGGTGATGTCATGGCGGGAATTCGGCAGTGACGGTGGCTCAGGTCCGCAACGCATTCAGGGGCCGCCCTTTGCTCAAGCCGTGGTGGACAGTCTGAGCATGCTGGACTCTTGTCAGCCTACGTGGGTGCAGACGAGCTTTGATGGCAGCAACGGCAATGACGGTGCCCCCGGTGAAGTCAGCCTAGCGCAACTCGACAACGCGATCAGCGGCACCAGCGCCAACACGAACGGCGTCAGCACGCTGGACACAAGTTTTTCAGATCCAGATATGGAGATGCTGAGGCAGGCCTACAACAACCTAGTGCTAACTCTGCGGCGGTGAGAAGGCAGGACTGACGGATCGGGCGAAACCTGAATCAATGCGTGAAGTAGAACTCTTTGGCATTCATCAAGCCCCAGAAGACATCTTCCAGGGCGGATTGTCGCTGATCGGCTGCGTTAGCCAGTGTTTGCTGGATGGTGGCCCATTCTTTTTCCACAGGTGATCGACCGAAAGCTTGATGCGGTCATTGACGGCATCTCCGTTCATGAGATGAAGGGCCTGGAACAGCGTTGGCTCCATTTTGACTTCACAGGAGCAGACGGACTCGCGCTTGGCACGGCCAAAGGTGGTGAGGAAATAATTGCTCACGGCACAAAGAATTTCAAACGAAGTCAGGTGATGACAGAGAAGCCCCGTCAGGCATGCCTGACGGGGCTTTGGTGAGTTGGCGGAAAAGTTTACTGGCGAGTCAACAGCAGGGTCTGGTTATTGCGCCCCACGTTGGATAAGAAGCTGGCGAAAGGATGCAGGAGTGACACGGTTCGGTTGCCAAGCCTGAAGGAGATGGAGAGGCTGTTGTCAGGCCAGGAAAGTTCACTGTAGGTGCTATTCTCGACGGTCACGACCACATTCCCAGGACGTAGTTCGCGGAGCTGGTAGGTGCCTCCTGCAAAGAACCGTACGGAGCGGACGTGAAAGGCACCTTCATTGCCGAGGATCAGGTCCGAGTTCCAGTCGCGCAGAGTGCTAAAGTTTGTCATCAACTGCGGCACCGTGATGCGGTTGACATTAAAAACCAGTCTTGCGCCAGCGACCATCGTGACATTCACCGTCGAGAAGAAGAGAAAGTTGGGGCGGGAGTTGATACCCAGCAGCGCCTTGACCTGATGCTGGCCCGGATTCAGCGGGAGTTCACCTGCGGTCTTGACGAGGAAGCCGATGTTGGCTGGCAACTGCTCCACGCCATTGACCTGCACTCCGACGATGTTGTACTGGCTGAGGTTGTCGATCGTGAGCAGGCCCTTTCCGACAGGCAGGGGACGTGTGACGCGAAAGCTCCTGTTGGTGAGGCTGGAATAGCCGCCCTGCACCAGACGAATGCGGCTGCTGATGGCTGTGTTGGGGACCACCACATTCAGCCTCGTCGCATTGATGAAGGTGAAGCTGGCATTGATCGGCTGGCCGTTTTGCCCAGTCATTTGAATGACATAAGGTGGCTGACCATTCCACACGGCGCCGCTGGAGCCTCGGTTGAGATTGGTGCCATTCACCTGAATGACCGCCCCCGGCGCACTGCTAGCCTGGACCGTTGTGGTGAGTTTCGGTGCATTTGCCGCAGCAGCTTGTGCCATGGCTGAGTTGACTAGGCCGACCTGGAATAGGCCAATAATCATGCAAAAGCCGCTGATGGAGCGGAGGGACTGAACGATGGATTTCATGGAGTTTGGGTGTGTTTGAGTTTTAGATTTGGCGGGCAGCTTTTGCCGCCCTTCACACCGCAGATGCAGGTCACTGCCGGAACTTGCGCAGATTCCCAAACTTTTTTTCTCCTGCCTTAAAATCTCATCGTGAGCTGAATTTCCTGTTGAGCTTCCTCCCCTGCGCGGGACTGGAAGCCTGTCTCACAAAACAAAAAACCTGCCCGGTCAGGAACCGGGCAGGTCAGAAGGGGTGGGGAAAAGTGCCCTTAACGGATACGGCGCACAAACATCGGCACTGCATCTGCCACGTAATCTTCGGGCTCACCACCTGGGACGAAGGCTGGGACGTCGGTATTCCTGAAGCTGCCGAGGCGGTTCGCTGAGAAGGCATCAAAGGGAGCGCTTAGCAGCAGGATCTCTCCCACACGACTGGTGCCATTGCGCATGGCGAACTGAACGCTTTCGGCATTCTCCGGCCAGGAAACCTCTTCAAGGGTGAAGGAGGAGATAATGGGCTGCTGTCCGACAAACTGCGGCTGATGTACCAAGGTCACGAGGCCTTCTGGGCTGACCGTCATGCTGCGCTGAAGGCCGCGATGGATGATCTTCCACTCGGAGTTCCCATTCACCGCGCCCAGAACTTCAGTAACCGTGAGACGCTCCACAGAAAGAACCACACGACTCTGAGCCGATACGATGACTCCTGGCTGACGCGGCAGGATCACTTCTTCACGGAGGTTCATCACTGCCTGGCGACCTCCCGACTGGGGAAACCTAATGAGTGAAAGGTCGATCGTGCGGGCGCGGGTGTTGCTCAGAGTCATCGTGAAGAAGCGGGCAGAACCTGGCGAGATGCCGGCGACATTGGCAGGAAGGAGTTCCGCCGTGCCATCTTTGACGCTCCCCATGGTGTATTGAGCGCGGTTGACGACCGTGAAACCACGAGCCCGCAGACCAAAGGTCACGACACGAAACTCGTCCTGATCATTCCGCCTGCTGCCATCTGTCCCAATGAGCGCGGTTTTTCCAGTGATCGCTCCCGCTGGGACGCGGAAGGACATCAGCTTGGGTGTTTCCTGAGTGAGAGGAGCAGTGACGACACCGCCATTCGCTGCGCGGAATTCAATGGAAGCGGCTGTCACCGGGTTGCTGTTCAACGGCGGCAGGATATTCACCAGCACCGTCTCCCCCACGGGGGCAAGTGCAGGGGCATAGGTCAGAACGCTGGGCAGGCGTGAATTGCGGTCGCCTGGACCGGTGACGTTTATGCCAGCGCTGGCAGTTGACTGGCAGATGAACCAGATGGCCAAGAGCAGCATGGGGAGGAGGGCGACAGGATGGACGTTGTTTTGAGTTTCGGAGTTCATGGCGGTGTGTGTGTTTGCTGAGATTTGGTGGGCAGCTTTTGCTGCCCTTCACACCGCAGATGCAGGCCACCTCCAGAACTTGCGCAGATTCTCAAATCTATTTTCCACCCACCTCAAAAACTCAGCGTCAACTGCACTGCCAGGAGGTGATTTCCCTCCTGATTCTGCCCCGTCCGCTCGGCGATGCTGTATTGCAGCTTGGCCTGCATGTTTCGGCTCAAACGATGGCCAAGAGCGAGATCGAGCCGCCAGCCGTCACGATCCCATTCACGACTCGTTCCTGGGATGTCGCCAAACCAGCTCTGGTTCCAGCGGGCGGCCAGCCATGTTGTCGCATTGAGTTTTCGCCTAGCCTCGATGAAACCGCTTACCACGCGAACTCCACCCACGTTCGGCACCTCAAAGCGGCTCGTCATCAGTTCCGCCCAGAGCTGCCAATGTCCGTGCGAGTAGCCAGCATCGACTCCGAAGGTCGTTTGATTGTAGTCACGGTAGCTGCGCCCGGCTGGCAGCGTCGGCTGTGATTCTTCGAGCAGGTAAGCCCCGTGGCTGAAGGAGGTGCCGAAGTTCCACTCTGGTGCTGGCCGCCAGCCGAGACGGCCTGAGTAGGTTGTGGAGTCCCAGCCATTTTCCACAGCATCCCAGGTATCAGGCCGCGAGGAGATGGCGGCATTTTTCACCTCCAGCGCATAATCCAGATGCTCCGTGCGCCCAAAGATCGAAACGCCCGAAGCATAAGACGGTCCCCACAAGATAGGCACCCAGGTCTGGCGGTTCTCCACGGCATTTCGACGTCCGGCAAAACCAGCAAGAGACGCAGCGGCGCTGTCCGTCACTGGCAGCATGTCACTGTAAGCCGCAGGCGCGGTGACGAAGGGATTGTCCCATGACAGACGGCGAGATGTCCAGGCGCCGAACGCGGTGGCGAACTTGCCCGCGCGGAGGTTCAGCACATCGTTGTCCAGCGGTCGCCACTCGATGAAGTATTCATCAAGCCGCGTCTCGCCATCGACGGCAAAGCCCGGATCAAATCCGCGATCTGTGCGCATCTGCACGTGCGCCCGCCAGCGCTGTGTCATCTGGAAATCGAACAGCAGCGTGAGCCTGGGATTTAAAAAGACCTCGTCGTCTGTCTCTACCAGTCCCAGCGCCTGCTCCTCTGGTAGGTAGGCTTCCAAATCGAGCAGGCCGGAAACATCCGCACGCCATTCACCATCTGTAGTGCTGAGGGTCAAAGCCTCATCAAGGGACTCCAGAACGCTCTGGGCCTTCAGGGAGGAAAACAGAAACAAG
>JAPLUM010000830.1 GCA_026397605.1 Verrucomicrobiota bacterium
AGATGGATAACCCTGCTTGGAAACAAAAGTCAAAAACGCGCCACCGGCATGAGTGCTGCCGTTGGATAGATCTTGGCGGAAATAAAATAGCTTCTTCAATCCACCCAAACCACTGCGGAAACGAATCATCAGTCCAGGAGCGGAGCCCCCCGTGGCCGTTGTCAGAACCGGAGTGCCGGTCCCGTCGATCTGCACCACGTCCACACTCTCCACACTGGCTCCCGTGCGGGCCAGAAAAGTCAACAAAACGGGTAACACACCGCGGAATCGCGTGGCCTGAAGATCCCGCCGCATGTCGGTGGTGATAAAGTAACCTGCCGACATGATCGTGCTCAGCGCCGTGCGCAGACTATCCAAGCCAGCAGCCATGTCTCCTGCCGTGAGAGCGCGCAGGTCCGGCAGTGGTTCTGCCGGCTCTAGACCGCAAAGAATGTAGGTGTCTGCCTGTGGGAAAAGCTCATGAGCAAAGAGATAGTCCGGTCCGCTAAAGGGATAAAATAA
The DNA here is from genome assembly GCA_026397605.1 of Verrucomicrobiota bacterium. Classification (GTDB taxonomy): domain Bacteria; phylum Verrucomicrobiota; class Verrucomicrobiia; order Verrucomicrobiales; family Verrucomicrobiaceae; genus Prosthecobacter. The sequence continues at coordinate 502 of JAPLUM010000830.1, forward strand.
GCTGCTCTGACTCCGTAGATCCGCAATCTCTGTTGCCGCCCAGGCCCGCACCTTTTGTCCGCGAGAATACTCATGCCGCTGCCAGAGCGCCTGCATTTGCTGCTGATGAAAAGCCGGTGCGCTGGAACCAGGCAGCCCCGCCAGCATCCGCGCCACATCATTGATGGCACCTGATCGGTACGGCACGTTCAGTTCCTGAGCACCCGAAAATAAACTACCTCCACCGACAGACTCAGCACGCCGAATGGTAACTCCAGGCACAGTCCCAGAAGAAGAGTATCTGGCATCTGGCGGCAACTGACAGGAACTCAGGAGCAACCCTGCTAGTCCGATCAAATAACATGGCAATGGAGGGAGTTTCATAGGCATTGGGATTTCCAAATGGAGCGGATATCAGGCCAGCATGACCTCAAGACTTGTAACAAATCACCCACCTAGAAATCAATGACCATTCCCGCCATTTTCGCCCGCATCCGGTGGCTCCGTGTCTTCGATTTTGGCAGCAGCGATGAGTTCGGCGATGAGTTCGTTGAATTTCTTATCCTTATTCTCCTCCTGCATCCTCACACGGACGGCCTCTTTCACCATTTCAAATGGCATCGCCTCGGGTGCCTTGCGACCTGTAACCTTGCAGATGTGATAGCCTAACTGGGTAGTAAAGACAGGGCTGATCTCCTGCTCAGCCATGGAAAAGGCAATCGTCTCGAACTCCTCCATGAACTCGCCTCGCTTAAACCAACCCAGGTCAATGAGCTGTTGGTCATCCGCCCGATGCGCCTCCGCAAGCTTCATAAAATCTGCGCCCAGGCGGAGTTGATCAAGGATGCCGCGCATGGCGTCGTAAACCTCCTGACGGCTCGTTGCCCCTTGCAGACTCTTGGTGATATGAGCCGCCTGGATCATCTCCTCCGTCATGTAAAACTGTAGATTGGCCTCATAAAAGGCGCGCAACTCCTCATCGGACGGATTCAACTCCGGTCCGTAGGCAAGGCCCAGCATATTGTCCAAGCGCACTCCCCCAGCCACATTCTCACGGATCAGCGCCTCATTTTTCTGAGGCATGCCAATGTTCATGTAGAATTGATCCTCACCGCCGGCCTGCTCGATCAGCTTATTCAGACGAGAAGTCACATCATCATCATCCACTGTCGGGAAGCGCGCCACTGCTGCCTGTGAAAGCAGAACACGGGAGATAATGTTGTCTTTAGCATACCGCCGAAACTCTGGATCGCGCTCGCAGCAAGACACCTGGAGCGTGCGCTCATAGTGTCCCTTCACATTGCGGAATTCGCCTTCGATTACTTCGTCGTCCACTTCTTCGCCGTTGATGATCAATGCCATGTCGAGATGGGGAACGTGAACACCCAAGGATGCAAGGCAAATGTGATCACGGATCGTGACGACAGAAGAAATCTCTCCGCCAGTGTCCGGGCCGCTGGAAATGTGATTCTGAGGTTAACCCGTGTTTTCCCAACATTTAAAATGCACAAATCACCCCGTGCATAAATCCGCCGTGGATACATACCGCACGCTTGACGTTCGCGGATGAATCTGGCCACACTCACCCTTATGATGATCAAGAACTTGGTGATGGCGGTGATTTGCCTTCTGATTGGAAGCCTCTTCGGCTATCAATTGCGTTCTCACCAGCAAGGTAAAGAGGCTGCATCCTCTGTTTTGAATTTGAAAAGCAAGAGCGCTTCTGCAACCACGCCCGTGACTGCCGGTGTTAAGGCCACAAGTGCCACTGATGGCTCGGCGCATGACCAGACCGACATCGTTGCACGCATAAATTCGCTGCTGGAGAACTACAATGACACTGCAGCGCAAAAGGACGCCGAGAATCTGTCTGTAGCGGACATTCAGACCGCTCTTGCGGCGCTTACCAAGATGCCGAAGTCGGCGGATCGTGACTCACTGCGCTGGACTCTTTACCGTACCTGGGCAAAAACGAACCCGACTGGTGCTTGGAAGGCCGCGCTGGCTGATCCGCTGGAAAAAGGCTCGGGCTACCTGGGTCACCTCCTCGGTGACATAGCCGCCGAGATGGCGAAGACGCAGCCCGAAGCAGCGGTCAGCCTCGCCCTGAGTCTCGGCATGGATGATCGGCGCACGAATGTGTTTCAGGCACTCTTCCATGAGTGGGGCAAGAACGATCCTGCCGGAGCCATTGCCTACTGGAACAAACATCCCGATCTTCCCGTTCAACATTGGTCATTGACGAACGCCATCACCCAGAACTGGAAAAAAGATCCGCTCGGCACAGCCAAGCTGGCGCTCACGCTGACAGACCAGCAAGCGCGTTCCGGTGCTGTTTCAAATCTGATGACCAACTGGGCAGCAGGTGATCCATCCGCCGCATTAAACTGGGCGCAGAGCATCAGCAATCCCTCTCTGCGCCAGAGTGCAATCGCGGACGCGCTCAGAGGCTGGTCAAACAAAGATCCCTTGGCGGCAATGACCCAGGCACAGACGATTCAAGATCAAAGTGCCCGCTCCTCCGCCATGCAAAGTGTCTGGTCCAATTGGCTGCGCAAAGACCCCAATGCGGCGATGACATTTCTGGGAAGCTCAAACGATGAAAAGCTGATGGCGGAGATCGAATTTAACTTCGCCTACAACACACAAGGCCTTACGCAGCAGGAGAAGATTGCTCTCGTGAAGAAGCTCCCCGATGGCAAGGGTAAGCAGCAGATGACCCGCAGGCTGGCGGACTCCCACATCGAGAAGGGACAGTACAATCAGGCGATGTCGCTGCTCAACAACTTGCCGGACTCCTCAGATCGTGACCGTTCAGTTCAGGAGCTCGGAGCAACGTGGGCTCAGTCTGATCTCAAGGCAGCGGCAGAATGGCTGAACATTCAGCCCGACTCATCCGATCGTGATCTCGCCGTCGCCGGATTTGCCAGCGTCCTCGCGCGCACCGACCCGCAGGATGCGCTGAAGTGGGCAGATACAATCCCGGACAAGGGAGTGCGTTCCGTCACGCTCAAAAACATCGCCCTGCGCTGGCTGGCCGCCAACCCTGCCAGCGCCGAAGTGTGGCTGACCGGCGTGAACGGACTGTCAGAATCTGAGAAGCAGGACCTGCGCGAAACGGTACAGTCAGACCGTGGTAACACCACCTACATCCCTAACGTGAGAGATCGGCGTTAGCCCCAATGCCGTTAAGCAAAATTGTATTGGATACGTGAAGGCATGAGCGGCAATGCGCGGACAATCCTGTCTGAACAAACTCTTACCATTCGCATCGCCGTTTCAGAACGAGATGCGACAAGATGCCGCCAAGGCCAAGATACCATTCATTTTATGAATAAGCTGATCTGGACATCATTCATGCAGAAACGGGTTCACCGATCCAGCTACGGAAGAAATCTCTCTGCCAACACCAGATCTGCAGGAAACGTGATTTTGGGATTCGGTTCCGCATTTTCGACCACGAAAACACTCACGCCAATGTGCTGGATGGCAGACACCTCATCCGTCACTAGAGCCCCATCACGGATGACGGCCTCGTAGGCCTGCGTCAGCAGCGTCCTTGAAAAAACCTGCGGTGTCTCCATGACCCACACGCCAGTGCGATCCAATGACTCGATGATGCAGCCGTTGGCATCCACGCGCTTGATCGTCTCTGTCATCGGCCGTGCGCAGGCTACGGCATGCTGCGCTCGTGCTGCCGAGATGCTTTTGGTGATCTGATCCGGTGCAATCAAAGGCCGCGCCCCGTCATGGACAGCGATGATGTCAGATTCAGGTGAACAGGCCTGCATCCCAGCCCAGACGGAGAGATGCCGCTCTGCGCCGCCTGGAATCACGGCGACTAATTTTGAGAGTCCTCCAGCCTGCTGCCAGTGCGCCACCTGCTCCCGCACCTCCTCCCCGCCTACGACAATGATTTCCCCCACGTCTGGACAGGCCTGAAACTCGCCCAGTGTTCTGCGCAGCACGGGAACACCTGCCAGCAACGCCAGGAGTTTATTAAACCCCATCCGGCGGCTGCTGCCTGCGGCAACGATGATGGCAGAGGTCATGAAAAATTACTGAAGTCGCTTGGCCACCTCGCTGGACAGGGCACGGTTATCAGCACGGCCTTCGGCACGTTCTTGCAGGACTTTCATCACGTTGCCCATCTCTTTTTTGCTGGTGGCTCCTAGCTCAGCGAGCACAGACTCAACCAATTTCACCAGATCTTCGGCGCTCATGGCTGCTGGCAGATACTTCTCCAGCACGGCGATCTCTGCTTTCTCGACATCCGCCAAATCTTGGCGGGCGGCGCTTTCGTAGCTGGTCACGGAATCCTGGCGTTTTTTGATCTCCTTGCGGATGACGAGAATGGCATCGGCATCCTCAAGCTCGCCTTCGGCTCCGAATTTTTCAATCGCGCCGTATTTGAGAGCCGATTTCAGGGCACGCACCACGTTCAGGGCCACGGTGTCTTTGGCCTTCATGGCGGTTTTCAGGTCTTCGGCGATTTGTTGAGTGAGGGGCATAAAATGAGTAATTAAAGGTTCGGATTGGCAGTTTGGCGTATTCTGAGGCGCTTGTCCATTCACCAAACGGTTGCGAATTTCCTGCAATGTCCTAGCCTGAGCGCCCCTATGGCCCAGTTTAACATTCTCATCGCCGGTAACAACGACCCAATTTCAAGCAAAGGCATCGATCTCCTCAAAGCGGAGCCATCCTTCAATGTGATCGTGGACATGAACCTCAAAGCCGAGGACGCGATGATCGAGGCATCTCGGACAGCCCATGCTATCATCGTGCGCAGCGGAGCCAAAGTGACCGCCAAAGTCATGGAAACCGCGCCAAATCTCAAAGTAGTCGGACGTGCCGGCGTCGGCGTCGATAACATCGACGTCCCAGTCGCCAGCAAACGCGGCGTCGTGGTGATGAATACCCCCGGAGGCAATACCATCTCCACCGCCGAGCAGGCCTTCACTTTGATGATGGCTCTCTCCCGCAAAACGCCCCAAGCCCACGCCACCATCGTCAGCGGTAAATGGGACCGCAAAAGTTTCCAGGGCACGGAAGTCTATGGCAAAACCCTCGTCGTGCTGGGCATGGGCCGCATTGGTGCCGAGTTTGCGAAGCGCGCCATGGCTTTTGGCATGAGCGTCGTCGCCTACGATCCCTATTTGTCGAAGAACCGCGCTGAAAGCCTCGGTGTGACCCTGTGTGAAGATCTCGACGCTGCCATTGTGCAGGCTGATTACATCACCATGCACATGCCGCTGACGCCTGAGACGAAGCATATGATCAATGCCAAGCGCCTGGCGTCTTTGAAGAAAACCTGCCGCATCATCAATTGCGCTCGTGGTGGCCTGATCGACGACGCTGCTTTGGCCGAGGCCCTGACCGCGGGCACCATTGCCGGAGCCGCCCTGGACGTCTTCGAAGTCGAGCCACCACCTGCCGACTACCCACTGCTCACAGCTCCGAACACGGTCTTCACACCGCATCTCGGCGCCAGCACTGAAGAAGCCCAGGAAAACGTCGGCATCGAGATCGCTGAAGTCATCAAAGCGCATCTGCTGCAAGGCACGGTCGTCAACGCCGTCAACATGCCGAACGTCGATCCGAAGGTGCTCTCGGAGATCGGTCCCTTCTTGAAATTTGGTGAGCTTCTAGGCCGCCTCGTCTCCCAGTTTGCCCCAGCGCGGTCAAACGTCGTCAGTATCAACTACAGCGGCAAAGTCGGCAGTGGCGATACCACCCTCATCTCCCGCGCCGTGCTCAAAGGCTTCCTTGAGCGTGCCGTCGGAGCCGAGCAGGTGAACTACATCAATGCCAACGGTGTCGCCGAAAACCTCGGCCTGCGCTTCAGTGAAAGCCGCGTGCCTGAGGCCAGCGAATATGCCGACCTCATCGAAGTCCAGGCCAGCAACGGCACAGAGACCGCCAACATCTCCGGCACGTTCTTTGGTTCTGAGCCGCGCATCGTTAAGGTGAACGCCCACCGCATCGACGCCCGCCCAGAAGGCACCCTGCTCTTTATCGAAAACATCGACCGCCCCGGCATGATCGCCGCCTACAGCACCACGCTCGGCAAAAACAACGTCAACATTGCCGACATGAGCCTCAGCCGCGATAAAGGTTCAGGCAAAGCCCTCACACTGCTCACCCTCGATTCAACCCCCAGCGACGAAGTCCTCGCCGAGCTGGAGAAGATCCAAGGCATCAGTAAAGTGCATTGCGTGGCGGTGTAGCCGCGCCCGCCAGGGTGTGGTTCATTGGTTGAACCCATATCCATGCCCACCTTCTACCATTGCCTGCCAATCATCACCTTATTCGTGATGTTCCAGGCTTGTCATCGTCCAGAGGAAATCAAAATCAGCGGCAAGACCATGGGCACCACCTGGAGCCTGCGTTCTGCACAAGCCACAGCCAGCATGCGCCAGCTCATTCAGAGCCATCTCGATCAGCGGGAAGCCGTGCTTTCTCATTGGCAGAAAGACAGCGCCATCTCCCGCTTCAACGAGTCACGCAGCAGCGACTGGCAGCCTGTCCCGCATGAGCTGATTTCAGTCGTCGAACTAGCACGCGACATCGCTTTGGAAACCGACGGCGCTTTGGACATCACCTTGGCACCACTGATCGATCTCTGGGGCTTTGGTGCCTCAGGCCCAGCTAAATCCATACCCACCGAGACACAGATCGCCGAAGCCAAAACCCGTTGTGGCTGGCAGCATCTGCTAACGCGACTCGATCCACCGGCGTTGAAGAAAACGCTACCCGATCTCCGCATCAATGTCGCCAGCGTCACGGAAGGATTTGTGATCGACGAGCTGATTGCCCTGCTCAAACAGCACGGCCTATCCGACTTCCTGCTCGAAGTCGGTGGCGAAGTCGCCGCTATCGGCCACGCGCCCGATGGCAAACCCTGGCGTGTCGGCATCCAAACACCCGAAGCTACAACTGGCGATTCCCTGCAAACTCTACCGCTGAGTGATCTCTGCATCGCCACCAGTGGCAATTACCGCCACCGCTTCGCAAAAGACGCCCAATCCTACAGCCACCTCATCGACCCACGCAGCGGAAATCCCATCGTGCATCCGCTGACCTCCGTGTCCGTCATCCACACTTCTAGCGCCCTTGCCGATGGCTATGCGACAGCTCTGATGCTATTAGGGCCGGAACGTGGACGTGAAATCGCTGATAAACTGGGTCTTCGAGTGATCTGGATTCTACAAGCTTCCGAGACTACCCCTTCACGATGAATCTGAAGCATTTACTTGTTAAACCCAATTCGCGGCTTCCGAGTTACAATCAGTTCGTGGCAAACTTGGTCAGCTTGCCACGCCTCAGATTCATTCAACGTTTTACTCAGCAGCGCTGACTTTCTCACCTGCGAGTTTGGCGGCGCGTTCTGCTAGCTCGATGTGAAATTGCTCTGGAGTTGGGGCCTCACCGGTAGTGCGGGTGCGGGCGAACCAATCGGCAAAGATTTCGCCATCCTTGCGCTCGGATTTGAAGGCTTCCAGGAACTCGCGCACTTTGGTCGGGATATCATCTCCGAGCACGCTTTTGAATTCAAGGCCAGCCAGGCGGTCTCCACGAACGCTGCCACCGACAAACATGGCGTACTTGTTCGGCGCACGACCGACAAAGCCGAAGTCGGCATTGTAAGGACGACCACAACCATTCGGGCAACCGGTCATGCGGAAAAGGATAGGCTCGTTTTCCAGACCAAGCTCACGGAGCACGGGATCAATTTTGTCCATGATGCCAGGAAGGGCGCGCTCGGACTCGCTGAGGGAGAGCCCACAGGTCGGCAGGGCGACGCAGGCGTGGGCCACTTTGCGGGCGCGGGTCATTTCGTCACTGTGAACGACTCCGTGCTTGGCGAGGATGGCATCTACGGCATCTTTCTGATCAGGAGCCACGTCAGCGATGATGACATTGGTGTTCGGGGTGATGATGTAAGGCAGATCCAGCGTGCGAGCGAGCTCAGCAAAGGCGCTGCGGTATTTGGGGCCATTTTCTTTATCGGCGATGCGCCCCATGCTGACATAAACGGCGCAGTAGAGCTTGCCGTCACCTTGCTCGTGCCAGCCAAGATGATCCTCGACAGTGTCGAATTTCAATTCTTTTGCAGGGAAAGTCTCGATGCCTGGCAGGCGGCGCTGGACCTCCGCACGGAAGCCATCGATGCCCATGGTCTGCACGGTGTATTTCATGCGGGCATTTTTGCGCTCGACACGGTTCCCATGATCGCGCTGCGTGGTGACGATGGCCTCAGTGGCATCGACGACGTGGGCGCGCTTCACATAAAAGAGTGGCTGAGCCAGGAAGGGACGCGTGGTGAGCTGGCCATGGCTCATGCCAAAGCCACCGCCGACGGTGATGGTGTAGCCTTCCACGGTACCATCGACGACGTGTGGGATGAAGCTAACATCCTGGGACCAGAGATCCACGTCGTTGCTTGGCTGAATAGCGACTGCCATCTTGAATTTACGTGGCAGATAGACTTTGCCGTAAATGGGATCTTCGCCTTCTGGCGCGGTCGTTGCAGCACGGACAGCAGGATCGACCGCTGGGTCCATGATCCATTCTGGCTCGATCTTTTCTCCGTCCAACCAGATGTCGGCATAGGCGGCAGATCTCCAGAGGAAGCGCTGACTGATCTCTTCGGTGAGTGTTTGCGCGTCTGCATGAACCGCTGTTTTCAGAGGTGCCGCTGGTCCCATGGTATTACGCACCACATCTCCGCAGGCACCCATGGTGCTGAGACCGCTGTGGCAAACGTCGTGAATGACTTCTTTTAGCCCGCCTTTGAGCACGCCGTGCAGCTGAATACCCTGACGATTGGTGAGGCGCAGATTGCCCATGGCCTTGGTGCAAAGGTCGTCATGAATCAGATACTGCTTAGCGGTGATACGTCCGCCTGGCATTTTGCTGCGGATCATGAAGGACCAGGCCTTATCTAGCTTGGCTTTCGAGCGCTCAGCACGTTGGTCGCGGTCGTCCTGCTGGTATGAGCCATGAAATTTGAGCAAAATATTGGAATCGTCTGGTACATGACTCAGATTGGTGTCCGCGAACTGTTCAGCGATCTGACCGCGGAGGTCGTTGGAGGCGAGTTTGATATCTTCGACGCTAGCTTTGCTCATAATAGGGAGGGTAAAAAGGGGACTGATATTGCGCGATATTGAAGGGAAAGCAAGTGAAGAGGCAGGCTATTTTGATGAATGTCGATAGACAAAGTCTAGAATGACGGATGGAATATTATTAAAATTTCCAGAAGTAGAAGTAAATGTTTTTGTAATTATCATTAATTATGGTTAATTTACTCAACATGACTTTAACATTACCAATACTACCGGAGATAGAGTTGGAAACAGCAACGCCTGAGGTTGCCAAAGCCCAGCTTTTAGAATTACGCCGATCACTGCATGAGGTGTGCAAAGATGTCGATGCAAGGCTGCGATCTTTGGAAGAATTAGAAGGCGCACCGACCATGGAGCCCTGTCCAGCTGAAGTGGCTACCATTACAGCGGAACCGTCGATGGACAAAAATGACGACATTTTCGCGGCAGACTCGATGGGCGCTTCATCCATGGAAACAAGAATGGTCATGGAGGCGACTTCACCCACTGCCATGTCAGCTGAATTAGAGCAGACGACTCTGGAAGAGCTGAATGAAGCCTTGGCCAAAGCCTTCTCCCAAATGGCTGGCAGAATGGTGTGGTAACGAAAAAGGACATGACTGAAGCCATGTCCTTTACCCGTATGCTGCGATGAGTGGAGGCTTTTAGCTACCCATACGTCTTAACCGTGTTGCGATCCCAGTCTGAATCCCCTTCACGACGATCACAGAGGATTCATCAATGCTCCCGTAAGATGAGGAGACTCGGCGGTTCATGATGGAAAAGCTAGCTCCTGGCGCGTCCATGAAAAGCTCCCACTCCCGATTGTCACGGCGAATGGTAAACCGTCCAGCTTGCAGGGATAGATTCTTCTCAATGACACATTCAGGCGCTAGGCACCAATGGATGCAAAAAGGCTTTTGTTGATCTTCGGTATCGCGGACTTCGATGGCCTCTCCATTCCAAAGCACTCGCCTTTGAAAAGAATGCCCTTCATGCTCGAAGCGAGCAATCGCTGAGGTTCCCTCTGCCACCAAAGTCGGTTGCGTATGATGAGCCAGTTGAAGAAAGGGACCATGCCGTCTTGGCGTCAAGTAGCCGAGACTATCTGGAAGTGGCCCATTGTGGGCGTTCCACTGAGCGAGCTCCTCCCGCAGTTCGACATTGCCATAATAGGAGCCAGTGCCTGGATCAATGATGAGCGCCATGTCGGCATCCCAGATGGAAAGATGCAGTGCATCACAATGCCCATGGGCGGCAATGCTGCCAAATCCAAGCGGAGAAGCATCTAGCCGGACAAACCATGCATGAGTGCGTAAGGCAGCGATGCCAGTGGTGCTATAGGTTTGCCATTCGTTGCTGGCAATCACACGGCGAGATACGGGTGGAGCACCTAACCAACTGTGCATGACTCCTTCTTTGCCATGGAACCAGTCCTGCCATTCTTTAACAGCCGTTGACCGCCGCATGGTCACAGGAACGACTTGCGCGTCATCATTGTCGCCGTAGTCCCAAGGCTCGCCCTTTTGACTGAGCTCGGCAAAAAAGTTGGCTGCTAGTGAAAGCCGATCATAAACCAAGCCAGCTTTGCAGCCCATGACGCGTGCGGCCTGCCACGCCAAATCAAAGGCAAAGAGATGATAATGCAGCGCCTGCTCCTTGGAGCCACCATCTGTGGAGAACTGGTAAAGGATTTCTTGGCCGAGCGATTGCCAGGCCTTGTCGATAGAACAGGTGACCTTTTCTAAAGCAGGCCAACGGGCACCCGCTACAACAAGAGCAGAGAGCTCGCCCAACAAGTGATTGTTCGCCGAAGATCCGCTGGAGCGGTAACGCCAGACCCAAGCCGCGTGAACAGGCACGACGCGCTTCACAAGATCCAGCTGCGCCGCATTCAGGCTGGTATCTCCGACCGCGGCGACTAGGGCATCAAACCAAGTGAAGTTGATCAGGCGAAGCGCGACTTCGAGTGGACTTGTCCAATTGATGCCTACTCCGGGGGGATTACGATCACACCAATCTTCAATCCAAAGCTGAGCGGTGCGGATC
>JAPLUM010000012.1 GCA_026397605.1 Verrucomicrobiota bacterium
TGGTGATTTCTTTGGCGGCTTTCTCAGGAATGTTCGGGATGGGCAGTTTGAGGATGTCGCGTTCGGAGATGGCGGGGTAGAGGCTGGCGCTGGAGTGGAGATCCATCAGCTCGCAGACGACGCGTTAGTTCATTTTTCAGATCCGGCTGTCAGCTTGAACTTTCGGAGTAGCCATTGGAGCACCACCTTCTGATCATCAATCGTCGCTCTCCTGATTTGGGCTAGAAGCTGTAATCGGTCGGGTTTGATAGGTGCCGCATTTTGCAGGCCTTCGTTACAGTTGCTGCATACGGCACGCAGGTTGGAGGGGATATCCGCACCACCTTTCGACTTATCTACGATATGTCCGATACTCAGACGAATCGTGCGGTTTGAATTGTATGGGTCTGGATCGCCTGCGGCGCAGCCACACATCTGACAGGTGTAGCCATTACGCTCCAAGACGATGGCGCGAGTCTCCTTTGAGATGCCGCGCTTAAAAGCCGGTCGGCGTTTTGTGCTCGCAAGGATGTATTCGCCGGGTTTCAGATCGCTGCGGTCTTTGTGGGATAGGATGTCGTATCCTTGTTCATCCCGAAGCTCTCGCACCCGCCGTCCCCACTCAGAGGCACCACCGGAGGCTTCTTGAAGCTCCTTGCTGGAAATGACCTTACCTTTGTGGGCTAGCAAATAATCGAGGATCAGTGCTTTTGAGCCTTTTTTCTTGTCCATGATTTGGGTTTGTTGGGTTCTTCACAAAGTCTCAATTGAGCTTCAACTGCCTCATCCTCCTCCGTGATTCGTTTACGCTTAAAAGCTGCAATAATGCGGCATCCGACTGCTTTTGCTACAGGAGGTGGAAAGGCGTTTCCGACTTGTCGGTAGGCAGTAGTCTTCTTGCCACTAAACTGCCATTCATCAGGAAAGCCCTGGATTCTAGCGGCCATTCGCACCGTTAGTCTCGGAAGCTTATCAGCAGGGTAAATGACATCTGGGGCTTCATCTGCCAATCCCATGCCATCCACACCGAGTTCGCGCCATTGTTGCTTGGCCCGAGTTGGTCCCAAGTCTGGGCCTCCGTGCTTTTTTGATCCGCCAACAAGAGTTGGCGCAATCCGATTTGCTCCTTCGGCCCAGTCCTCAGTTCCCAGCCAGCCATTCGCGCCCATGAGGTCAACAAGTGTATCGCCCACTGTCGGCGGAAAAGTAGAACCGCGCGGCCACATAAAGTGCATGAGGTCATCGGGGCGCAATGCTACGAGGATGAATCGTGGACGGAGCTGAGGCACGCCAAAGTCGGAAGCCTGCAAAACTCTCCATTCGGCTTCATAACCCATCTTTGAAAAGCGCTTGAGCAGCTCATCTCGATACTCTTTAAACTTGGCAGATGCCAAACCCTGAACGTTTTCAAGCATCACGGCACGCGGCTTGATTTTCGAAATGATGTTTAGCGCAGTCGGAAACATATCTCGTTCATCGTCTCCACCGAGCTGTTTGCCCGCGATACTGAAGGGTGGGCAGGGCACGCCGCCCGCAATGAGATCAACGTCGCCAAAGGCACTC
>JAPLUM010000552.1 GCA_026397605.1 Verrucomicrobiota bacterium
TTCAAGGCCACGCAAGGCACCGTCGGCATCGGCCACAACAGCGCCTTGGGCACCGGACCGATCCAGCTCAAGGGGGCGGCGATCAGCGCACTTGGATCACCGAAGCAGGTGACCAACCCGGTGCAGCTCACCGCAAGCACGACCTTCACCGGGCAGAAGCTCACGCTGTCCGGTGCCGTTCAGGTCAAGGGCAAGCGTGCCCTGACCACCCAGAGTGATGTGGACATCACCGGGACGATCTCCGAGCTGAGCAGTGGATCCAAATCCACCATCGAGAAGAAGGGTTCCGGCAAGCTCACCCTCAGCGGCAACAACACGCACAAGGGCGGGGTGACGGCGAAACAGGGCTCGCTCGCCATCGGTCATAACTTCGCGCTCGGCACTGGCAGGCTCAGGCTCGGCGGCTGCATCATCGAATCCACCAGTGACCTTCGCTCAGTGGCCAACCCGGTGGCCTTGCAAGCCGACACGAAGATTCAAGGCAGCAAGATCAGTCTCACTGGCAAGGTGCAGGTCAGCGGCAAGCGCACCCTCAGCCATGATAACGATGTGGAGCTGAAAGGTTCCATCGACGCGCCCAGCCCCGCCGCGCGCACGGCCACCAAAGTCACCAAGAAAGGCGCAGGCACACTCACTCTCGGACCGGCGAGCAAGACAAAGGTGCCCGTCACTTCGACTTCAGGCGTGCTCAAGACCCAGGGCAAGGCCACCAGCAGCGTGGAGGTGCTGAGCAATGCCGCCACGAAGGATGTCGGCATGTTCGTCAATCAACTCATCGTGTCCGGCAATCCGGCCATGGTTTATTATGACAACATCAACGCGGATCTCATCTACACCCGTGCGACGGATGTCGGTGGCACGACCTGGGGCAGCCAGGTGCGAGTCGCATCAGCCGGTGATGCGGGCAAAGAAGCCTCCCTGCAGATCGTGAATGGCAATCCCGCCATTGCATACTATCAGGCGGACAGCCGGAGCTTGAAGTATGTGCGTGCCGAGGATGCGAACGGTGACGTCTGGGGTGCCATCGTGGATGTGCCCATTCAAGGCAAAGGCGGGCGCTACACCTGCCTGCGCGTCGTCAACGGCAAGCCAGCCATCAGCTACTACAACGATACTTGCGACACTTTGAACTATGTGGCTGCCAGCGACAGCAACGGCATGACATGGAATCCTGCGGTGCGCGTCACGAAGACGGGCCCGTCCAAAGCGCTCCTGGGCCAGCCTCAATCGCTGCTGGATGTGGGTGGAGAGCCAGCCATCAGTTTCTTCAACGCGGCCAAGGGCGATCTGAATTTCGTGAAGGGGGACGCTTCCGGTGTCTCGTGGTCGATTCCCATGAAACTGGACAGCAACGGCGATGTTGGTCAGTTCCCGTGCCTGAAGATGGTCGGAGGCAATCCGGCGGTGAGTTACTACGACGAGACGAAGGGTGATTTGAAATACGTCCGCGCCAGCAATGCAGCGGGGACTTCCTGGGGGCCGCCGGTCATCGCGGCGTCCCCTTCATCTGCATCGGTGGGGCAGTTCAACTCTTTGGAAATAGTGAATGGCAATCCGGCCATCAGCTACACCTCGGTCTCCCTGATGGGGAGTCGAATGCAACTTTCGTTCGTTCGCGCTTCGAACTCGACGGGCGGTGCCTGGTCCTCCCCGGTCATCGTTGATCTGTTCAACCAATCCGACACCGGCAGGTATTCCTCGCTGCTGGTGGTCAATGGCCAGCCCTCCATCGCACACTACGATGCCACGAACAAAGACGTGGGCCGTATATTGGCAGTCGATACCGACGGTGGCAGCTGGCCCTCCGTCCATGATGAGGCACTCAAGGTGCAGCTCGCCCGCCGCGCCACCGTCAAAGCCAAGGACAGCGTGACGCAGCAGAAGCAGGTCCGCAAAGGCGGCACGCTGGCGAATGGTGCCAGCCCCGGCGTGATGAACGTCGCTGAGGACATGGCCTGGGAGGGCGGAGCGGTCATCGAATGGGAAATCAATGATACAGCGGGCCTGGCAGGGCTGAACTGGGACCTCAGCAATGTCGGCGGCAGCTTGGCGGTCAATGCCAGTGCCGATGAGCCCATCATTCTAGGCATCGTGTCACTGCGGCCGGACAACGGCCCGGGCAATTGCGATAACTTCAATCCCTTCGAAGCTCAATCCTGGCGGCTCGTGAACGCGGGCGGCGTGACCGGCTTCTCTGCCGCCAAGTTCGTCGTGTCCTCCGGCGCTTTCAGCAACGATTTGCACGGCGGCAGTTTCGCCATCGCGCAGAATGGCAATAACCTTGATGTGGTATTCACACCAGGGCCTGTCACCAATCCCGACATCACCGTCGAACAAGCCGGAGCGCCGCTCGCTTCGGGCGGAGCCTTCGTGGATTACGGCACGATCGCCGCCGCGGGTGCCACAACCCACACCTTCACGATTCGGAATGATGGAACGGACCCGCTCACCGAACTCCGGGTGCTGCCAGCCGGGCTGCTGGTCGGCGGCGAGGATGCGGATGTCAGCAACACCGACATCGTTGTGGACACATTGAATCCTGGGCAGTCCGCCACATTTACCGTCACCATCACCAACAACGCCGGCAGCGCGATTCCGATCGCGGCATCGCTCGTCATCGCGAGCAACGATCCCGATGAGAATCAATTTGTCCTGCGTGTGAGCGCGAACGCCGGCGCGGGTGCGATTCCAGTATCCGAGATCGCCGTGGTGCAGGATGCGGAGGCCGTGAACCTCGTGGATGGCAGCGCGGTGCCGGTGAGTTTTGGCACGGTGAACACGGGCGGCACGACCAGCCTCAGCTTCACCATCAGCAACAGCGGCAATGCGGACCTCACCGGACTGGGCTTCGTGGTGGATGGCGTGAACGCCTCCGACTTCCAAGTCTCGGCATCTCCCGTGGCTCCCGTCGCTGCCAGCAGCACGACCACGTTCACCATTGAGTTCACACCTTCCTCAGGCGGCACACGCACTGCGGCGGTCCACTTCGCCAGCAACGATGGCGATGAGTCGCCCTTCGACATCCTGCTCACCGGCACAGGCACTGCCTCACCGGAGATTGCAGTGGAAAATGATGCCAATGCGAGCCTCAGCGACGGCAGCGTGACCGCCGAGGAGTTCGGCACGGGGAGCGTCAACAGCTATGAAGAGATCACTTTCACGGTGAGGAATGAAGGCACGCTCGATCTCACAGGCCTCGCTGTCAGCATCGACGGCACGAATGCCAGCCAGTTCAGCGTGTCATCCGCTCTCGGCACCTCCACCATCGCACCGGATGGCAGCGCCTCGCTCACCGTGCGGTTTGCGCCGACCACCTCCGGCGCAAAGTCTGCCGCGCTGCACATCACCAGCAACGATGCGGATGAACCGTCCTTCGACATCCTCCTGGCTGGTGAAGGCGTGATCGCGCCGGAAATCGTGGTGGAGAAGGCGGGCGGCAATCTCGACACCGGTGACACGCTGGATGTGGGTGTGGTGGCGACAGGCAGCACGGCCGATCATACGTTCACCATCAAGAACACCGGCAGTGCCGACCTCACCGACCTCGCGGTGAGCGTGGAGGGCGATGACGCGGCCGACTTCACCGTCACCGCTGATCCGGCCGCCATTCTCAGCGGACCATCTGGAAGCACGACCTTCACCGTGCGCTTTGCTCCCTCCAGCATCGGCCCCAAAAACGCCACCCTTCGCATCGACAGTAATGACAGCGACGAGGCCCCCTTTGACATCGTGCTCTCCAGTGCAGGCCAGCCACCGGAGATCGCCATCGAAGATGCCGGAGCCACAAACATCGCGGACGGTGGCAGCACATCATTCGGCAGTGTGATGCTGGGCAGCAGCACCAGCCTCACCTTCACCATCAGGAACACGGGACTCGGAGACCTCACGGGTCTCGACGTGAGCATGGATGGCGCACATTCTTCGGACTTCATTGTCACCGCCAGCCCCGTGGCTCCCGTCAGCGGCTCGGGCGGCAGCACGACCTTCACTGTGGAGTTCACGCCCACCGGCACCGGCACGCGCACAGCGGCGATTCACATCGAAAACAACGACAGCGACGAGAACCCTTATGACATCACGATCAGCGGCAGCGGCCTCGCGCCTGAGATCGCCCTGGAGCAAGGTGGGAGCAATGTGCCGGGTGGAAGCACGCAGTCGTTTGGCACGGTGGCCTTGGGGACGAACAGCAGCCTGGTCTTTAGCATCAGGAATCTCGGCACTTCCGCCTTGAACAACGTCACGGCTGGAATCTCAGGAACCCATGCCGGGGACTTCAGCCTCACCTCCAGTCCTGCCTCCACAGTGAGCGGGCCTTCTGGCAGCACCACCTTCACCGTGCAGTTCACGCCTTCCAGCCTCGGATCAAGGGTGGCGACACTCCAGATCCTCAACAACGATCCAGATGAGAATCCCATCCAGATCAACCTCACCGGCACGGGCATGAGTTCAAACCCGCTCGACGTGTGGCGGTTCAGCAATTTGGGCACCACGGCGAATTCTGGCAACACCGCCGATCTGGGCGACTTCGACAGCGACGGCATCACGAATCTGGCGGAGTTTGCCTTTGGCACCAATCCGCAAGTGGGCAGCAGCGGCCCGCCATCGCTAAGCTACAGCGGCAGCTTTGCAGGCGGCGGCAGCATCGCTGTGAAGGGGCAGCCAAAGCCGCAGTTTGAAAGTAAGCCCAATGGCGTGGACTTCCGCGCACTGTATGTCCGCCGCAAGGATCACGCCACGGCTGGCCTGACCTACACGGTGCAGTTCAGCGCGAACATGAGTGATTGGCAGAGCAGCAGTGTCACACCCACCGTCTTGGCAGATGATGGCACGCATCAGATCGTCAGCGTACCGTATCTGAGCTTTGTAGCTGGGCGAAAAGTAAAGTTCTTCAAAGTGGCGGTGACGATCACCCCGTGAGGAGAACGGCAAGGCTGAAAAAAACACTGAACCTTTATGAATACGATTTCCTCTCCAAACACACTCACCGCCTCTACACATCGACAGAGCGTCCTTTGTGTCCTTCTCGTCCTTTCAGTCCTAATGGGCCGTTTGGACGCCGCCATCATCTACAGCGGCGTGCGGAACCTCGCTGTGCCCTACAACTTTGACGGCCTCTACGTCCAAGTGGTCAGCGGTGCCACCAGCACCACAGAACCAGGCAGCTGGGCCACGGCACCCTGGATCAATCCCTTCTTTGGCGGCACCCAGATCGCCAGCAACGACCTGCTGCGCCCGAGCGTGATCGCTGGCACTGCGGGAGCAGAACAGATCAGGAACTACACGCTGGGCAGCGCCATTGATGCCAGTCTGAACTATGCGCCAGACTACAATGGCAGCACCACCCATACCGGAGTGGCACTGGAGCAGTTTCAAGTCACCCTCGCGGGCTTGATCGGTTTTAAATTCCAAACCACCCCCAGCGGACCGACCTACTACGGCTGGCTGAACCTCACGGTGAGTGATTCGGGCGAAGGGCTAATCAAAGACTGGGCCTACAATAACACGGCCAATGAAGGCATTTATGCGGGGCAACAACTGGCCGTGCCAGAGCCCGGACGCGCCGTGCTGCTGATGATAGGTGCATTTAGCCTGCTAGTTTGGCGCGGTCGTAGGAGAGGAACGGCGGGAAAATAACGAAAGGCTGAAAGGGCTGTCGTCGGTAAAGACAGGAGGTCAGATTTTAGACTGAGATCTTCGTTAGCAGTTCGCCTCAGAAGCCGACGACGTAGAACCGGCCTTGGGAGATTTTTTCCGCTTCTTGGAAGGTGATCCAGCGTTCTTTGTAGCGCTCGCCCCAGCTGTCGCTAAAGGCAAATTCATTGGTATCCTTGTTGTAGCCAATGATGAGGACGACGTGGCCAGTCTCGGTGTCTTTGGGTAGTGAATTGGTGAGAGCTTCCTGGGTGACTTTGCTTTTCCAGCTGGCCCAATCGGAGACTGTTTGACGTTCTTCGGTGCGTTTGTTGGCAAGTTCATTGAACTCTTTGGTGCTGAACAATGCCCACATGACTGGGACCCCTTTGTCGATGTATTTGTTCAGGTCTTTGAGCTTGAGAGGGCCCTGCCATGAATCAAAGGAGCGCCTCTTACTGCGGATTTGATCAGCCATGCCCTCAAGAAGAACAGATACGCTGGTTCCACCACCGAAGCCGCTCTGGCCTGCATTGGCTAGGACATACATGTCTGCGGGAATGCCGAGATAGCGCATGGCACGCTCTGCTGTGGCTGGCACGCAGTAGCCTTTTGGCCCCTGATCGACCATGGGAATGTCTCCAATGACAAGGTCGCCACTTTTGCGTTTTTCGAGGTTCGCCAGGGCTCGGGCGCGGATGATGGTGTCTGATGTCCCGGCGACCTTCCCACCAGCATCAGCAAAGGCTGTGGTGACAATTTGCAGGCCAACATATTCTCCCTCTGCTTCAGCCAGCAGGATAGCGTGGCCGCGCCAGTCCCAGCGCTGCATATTCATGCGCCCTGCTTTCTCACCAAAGCGCTCTTTTTGCGGTTCGCCCAGGACCTTTGAGATCGTGGTTGAGATCGCGGCGAGGTCCTTATCCATGGCCTTTTTGACAATGTTCGCGGCCTCGGCTGGCGGTGTGTCTTTGTCAAAGTGCATGGCTCCGCTGCCCTTGGCGCTGAAGAGGTCGCCTTTATTGGCAAAGACGATGGAAAAGCCAGTCACTTTATCCTCCTCTGCATACATGGCGACGGAGAAGGGATGGGCACCAAACATCATGTAATCTTCCTTGGTGTAGGAGCGGTAACTGCTGGCTGCTTTTGTCTTTGATTCGGGTGGGATACTCAATCGCTGAGCCACCTCGACAGCGGATGCCGACCAAAGAATATCCTCTGCAAACAGTGGCTGACCCGCCACTTCATTCACGGTGGCGACGGCTAGCTTATCGTTCGGACTGGCCTTGCCCTGGAGTGGTGCGGAAGCGGCTTTTTTAATGTAGTCCTGATCAGCGGCTGATAGCGCGGTCAGCGGTAGCGTGAAGCGCCGTCCATCCGCCATTTCAATCGTCGCCTGACCGCCTGCCGCGCCGATCAATCTTGCCTCGATGGCTTTACCTTGAGCATTGGTGAATGTCCGCAGGTCAGCGGAATTTACATGGGTGACACTGAGGGCTACGCTGAAGAGGAAATAGAGGCCAAACTGTGGTTTCATGAGCAGCAAGACTACTCATATAGCTTTTCATGTGAAGCCTAAAATGCGCTTCCATGAAAATAGCTGCTTTTGAACCTAATCCCTCGGTAAATCTGATCAGCAATTGGAGCCGCACGCTGAAAACGTTTGCTGCTGCTGCTCCTGCTGCTGCTGAAAGCGGATCTCAGCCTGCAAGTCCACAGGTGGATGGTACATGAAGTTTGTATAAAGATGGGCTCCGATCGAGGCGATCTCGACCTGGGATGAATCAAGGAACTCATGCAAGCCAGCATCGAAGATGGCTTGGACGTCCACATTGGACAGGCGGCTGAGGAACGCTTGGAAGCGCTGGATGGGTTCTGCATTGACCGCTGCAGTGGGGTCGCCCTCAGTGATGAGTTGAAGGAAATCGTTCATCTGCTCCGCACAGAATTTCATGGAGCGAGGGAAGCTGTCATCAAAGATGAGGAATTCGACGACCTTTTTAAAGAGCACATCTGCCACGTAATAGCGGCGGTAAGGTTCTACGGCACTGGCGGATCTCAAGACGGCGTGCCATTGGGCTGTATCGACGGCGCCACCGACATCGGATGCTTTTGGTAGAAGGATGTGGTATTTGATGTCCAGCAGACGGGTGATCTGATCCGCGCGCTCGAGGTATTTGCCAAACTGAATGAATTCAAAGCCTTCCACACGTGAGAAGGTGCTGACGGTGATGCCTTGGAAAAGGTGTGAGAAGCGCTTGATCTGATCATAAAAGGCGCTGGCTCCTTCAGCCCAGATTTTTTTAGCGTCGGCACCCTGAATGAAGTGATAGGCGTCGTTGAGCACCTCCCACATCTCACTGGAAATCTGATCCCGAACCTGTCGTGCATTTTCACGGGCATTGGAGATGCATGAGATGAGTGAATTAGGATTCTCGATGCGGAAGGTGAGGAAGTCTGTGGCACTTTCGTTGTCAGCCGACTCATAGAGCTTGAAGAACTGTTCTTCATCGCCTGAGGAACGGAGCACGGGCAACCAATGCTCTTTGAGGGTCTCTGCGCTAACATGGCCGAAATCGAGCAAGATCTGCAAATTGACATCGATGAGGCGAGCTTGATTCTCGGCACGCTCAAGGTAGCGGCTCATCCAGTAGAGGCTGCCGGCCACGCGGGAAAGCATGACGTTAGCCTGTTTTGACCGGGCGACTTCTTCGCGGGCGCTGATGGTGGACATGGTTGGGAAGGGTAAGTTGGAAAAAATGTGGGACGAGGAATCAGTCGGGGCGGATTACTTTTTCAGAACCCAGGTATCTTTCGATCCACCGCCTTGGGAGCTATTGACCACGAGGCTGCCTT
Organism: Verrucomicrobiota bacterium; assembly: GCA_026397605.1. Lineage (GTDB taxonomy): Bacteria > Verrucomicrobiota > Verrucomicrobiia > Verrucomicrobiales > Verrucomicrobiaceae > Prosthecobacter. The sequence continues at coordinate 8,488 of JAPLUM010000552.1, forward strand.
TACGCAGGGCCACTCGGGTCAGGCCTCCTGGTGTGACAGTCGTTTTTTCTCCACAGAGAACGTATGGGCGAAGATCAACGTGGCGACCGCCAAAGTCATCCCCTGTCCATGTGGGGTGACGACTGAGTGAAATCGGATGTTGGGCGATGAAATTACGGGGATTCTCTTCGATCAGTTTGCGGAACTCTTCGATCTCCGCTTTGGCCGCCCAGGGACCCATGAGCATGCCGTAACCACCCGCTTCATTGGCTGATTTCACCACCAGCTTGTTCAGGTTTTCTAGGATGAAGCTGCAGTCAGACGGCTCAGAGGCCAAGAAGGTATCGACATTCGGCAAAATGGGCTCTTCACCGAGGTAGTACTTGATCATCTTCGGCACAAAGTAATAGACCACTTTGTCATCGGCCACGCCTGTGCCGATGGAGTTTGCCAAGCTGACATTGCCTGCGCGATACGCATTGACCAGTCCCGGCACGCCCAAAAGGGAGTCTGCACGGAAAACGGAAGGATCAAGGAAGTCGTCGTCGATGCGGCGGTAGATGACATCTACCTTCACGAGGCCGGCTGTCGTGCGCATGAAGACTTTGAAATCACGCACGACTAGGTCGCGGCCTTCCACAATCGGGATACCCATTTGCCGAGCTAAGAAGGCGTGCTCAAAGTAGGCGCTATTATAAACGCCCGGGGTCAGGACGACGGCATTAGGGGCATTATTGCCACTGAACTTGGCAGGGGCGCAGTATTGGAGGACTTTGAGAAGCTCTGCTGGGTATTCATCCACCGGATGCACGCCACTGGCCTGGAAGAGCTCAGGGAAAGTTCGCTTTAAGGCGTTACGGTTCTCCAGCATGTAACTGGCACCTGACGGACAGCGAAGGTTGTCCTCGAGAACTAAATAACGCCCCTCGTGGTCACGAATCAAATCACTGCCGCAAATGTGCACATAAATGTCCTTGGGCACTTCACAGTTCATGAATTCCCGGCGAAAATGTTTCGCGCTCAGAAGGTATTGGGGCGGAATAACACGATCCTTGATGATTTTCTGCTCATGATAAATGTCATGAAGGAAAAGATTCAGGGCCGTGATGCGCTGGATCAGACCTTTTTCCACGACATCCCATTCTTCCGCAGAAATCACGCGGGGAACGCAATCAAACGGGAAAATCCGCTCTGTGCCCTGGTCATCATTGTAGACCGTAAAGGTCACCCCGCCGCGCATGAAGGCATTCTCCACAGCCGTTTGTTTGCTGCGGAACTCAGTGGCAGATACGGCATTTAGCGCATCACTAACACCTTGATAATGTGGGCGTGGCGTGCCGTCACTGGTGAACATCTCATCAAAGAAGTTCTCCGGTTGGTAGTTGTCGAAAAGCATAAGGTTGTTGCCCGTTGGTTGGACTGAAAAATTAAAATAGCAGGACTGAGGCCAAGATTGCGAGATGCTTTCACCTGACTCAGAAGATTCTCCAATCATGACCGCTCATGCGGCTCAGGTTCATGAATTTTACCGAGGCCGACCTGTCTCTAGAGCATTACCGACCTGTCAAACGATAACATTGCCCCATGACTTTCTGCTTTGCGCTTAGTATGAGGATGCTACAATCAACGCCGCTTTCCCAATTAAATGGGTCAATTTATTTCTTTCGACATCACTTTGGAGCCTCTTTTAAGAGCGCAACCAATGGCGGCAGCGTGTCAAAAATAGACTACACAAATGATCGTTCTTGGTCTCAATGCCTATCATGGTGATTCAGCAGCAGCGCTGATCAAAGATGGAAAGCTCATCTCTGCGGCAGAGGAGGAGCGGTTTCGCCGAATCAAACATTGGTCTGGTATGCCTACGGAGTCCATCCGCTGGTGTCTCCAGGATGCTGGTTTGAAGCTCAGTGATGTGGACCACATCGCCATCAACCGGAATCCGAAGGTGAACAATTTGCGCCGCGCTCTGTATGTGCTGCGCAAGCGCCCGAGCCTGCAACTGATGCTGAAGCGCTTTAGCAATATCCGCCGTGCGGCTTCCTATGAAGAGCAGGTGAGCAGCGCTTTCCCTTGCGAAAAGCTGCGCGCTCAGGTCCACCACGTAGAGCATCATCTGGCGCATCTCGCGTCTAGCTACCTGGTATCTGGCTTCGATGAAGCTGTTTGTTTGTCGGTCGATGGTTTTGGCGACTTTGCCAGCAGCGCCTGGGGCATGGGGAAGGGGAGCGACATCAACATTGATGGTCGTGTTTATTTCCCTCACTCGCTGGGTGTCTTTTATTCAGTGATTACCCAATTCATCGGCTACCCGTATTATGGCGATGAATACAAGGTCATGGGTCTAGCGCCTTACGGCGAGCCGAAGTACCTGAAGCAAATGCGCGAGATCGTGAAGGTACAGACCGACGGCACATTCAAGCTCAATTTGGACTACTTCCGTCATCATAATGAAGACGTGCATTACACCTGGGATAACTGCATCCCAGAGGTCGGAACCCTTTATCGCAAAGAACCGATGGAGGCCCTCTTTGGCCCGCAACGTGAAAAAGGTGCTGAGCTGGAGCAAAAGCACCGCGACATTGCTCGCAGTGCTCAGGCTATGTATGAGGAAGCTTTCTTTGCCATGTTGCAGTCCTTACATGCCAAGTATCAATGTTCTGATTTGGCTCTTTCGGGCGGCTGTGCTATGAATTCCGTGGCTAACGGAAAGGTGTATTTAAACTCACCTTTTAAGCGCATGTATCTTCCCGCCTCCGCTGGAGATGCTGGTGGTGCCATTGGTTCTGCCTTTGTCGTTGCTCGCCAGATCGACAAGGCATCCAAGCCATTCGTGATGGACCATGCCTATGTAGGACCTCAATCGGCGGATGCTGAAATCAATGCGCTGCTGGAATCTCGCATTGCTGACATTCAGGCTGAAGGCTGCACGGTCCGCCGCTTTGAAGATGAAGGTGATCTTTGTCAAGCAACCGCCACGGCCATCACGGAAGGCAAAGTTATTGGCTGGTTCCAGGGTCGTATGGAGTGGGGGCCACGCGCACTCGGAAATCGCAGTATTCTCGGTGACCCGCGTCGTGCCGACATGAAGGACATCTTGAATCTTAAAATCAAACGCCGCGAATCCTTCCGCCCTTTTGCACCCAGCATTTTGAGAGAAGAAGTCAGTGAGTGGTTTGAGCAGGATGATGACGTGCCATTCATGATGGAAGTCTTCCAAGTGCGCGAAGACAAACGCCCTCAAATTCCAGCCACAACGCATGTCGATGGCTCAGGTAGGCTGCAAACGGTTCATAAAGAGACCAATCCCAGGTATCATCGATTGATCAGCGAATATAAGGCAATCACCGGAGTGCCGATCGTGCTCAATACCAGCTTTAACGAAAACGAACCCGTCGTCTGCAAGCCCCAAGAAGCACTCGACTGCTTCCTGCGGACGAAGATGGACGTGCTAGTACTCAATGATTGGATGGTCTGCAGAGAATGATTCACAGATTTCACAGATGACACAGATTTCAGAGAGAGAATCCGCAGATTTCACAGATCTCGCAGATTATTTTTTAGATCATGTTGAAGTGTTGCCTGTTATTCTACACAACTTAATTCCTCTAAATCTGTGAAATCTGAGCAATCTGTGGACCCAAGAACCTTTGAGATCATCGGCGCGGCGATGGAAGTGCATCGTGAATTGGGCTGTGGGTTGAATGAAGTCTTCTATCAAGACGCCTTGGCGGTTGAAATGCAGCTGCGAGGTATTCCATTTGTGAGAGAGCCTGCCTACCACGTTTTCTACAAGGGGATCAAGTTGCCATCATTTCTGCGTCCTGATTTCGTCTGCTATGGCGAAGTCATTGTGGAATTGAAAGCCCTCACTCAAACCGCTGGCCGCGAAGAATCCCAGGTGCTTGGTTATCTTAAAGGCACTGGCTTCCAAACTGGCCTTCTACTCAACTTTGGTGCTCCCAGCCTCTTTCAAAAACGCTTCATACATTCTTCCGAATGGCTACCCGAAGCTGCCGCAGAAAATCCGTCTTACTAATCTGTGTCATCTGTGAAATCTGCGGATAAAAAATGCTCAGGAATCAGTCCAATCTGTGTTATCTGTGAAATCTGTGGATAAATCGACTCAACGCCCTCTGTGGATATGAAGGGGATTATTCTCGCTGGAGGCGCAGGATCTCGCCTGTATCCGCTGACGCAGGTGGCTAGTAAGCAACTCCAGCCTGTTTATGATAAGCCCATGGTGTATTACCCACTGACCGTTTTGATCGCTGCTGGGATCAGCCAGATTTGTTTGATCTCTACACCGCATGATCTGCCGCGTTTTCAGCAACTGCTCAGCGACGGTAGCCAGTGGGGAATCTCCATTGAGTACCGTGAGCAAGCTAGTCCGGCAGGCATCGCTCAGGCATTTTTGATCGCCGAATCCTTCATCGGCAATGACAGCGTGGCTTTGATTTTAGGTGATAACATCTTTCTCGGTGGTGATGCCTTTCCGCGAGCACTCGCTGAGTTCAGCGGTGGTGCCTCAATCTTCGCCTATCACGTCAATGATCCCCAGCGCTATGGCGTGGTCGAGTTTGATGCTCAAGGTCAGGCGATCTCCCTGGAGGAAAAGCCTGCTCAACCACGCAGCAGCTTTGCCGTTCCAGGCGTCTATCTTTACGATAACGAAGTGATCGAGATCGCACGACAATTACAGCCTTCAGCACGCGGAGAGTTAGAGATCACCGACATCAACAAAGACTATCTCAGTCGCGGCAGACTGCGCGTCATTCGCATGAGTCGCGGCAGCGTTTGGCTAGACTCCGGCACCAGCAGCAGTCTGCATGATGCCTCAGCTTATGTGCAGACCATTGAGAAGCGACAAGGTGTGAAGCTTGGATGTCCCGAGGAAGCTGCGTTGCACCGAGGGTTTATTTCACAGGCCGAATTTGAATCTTTGGTTAAGACACTACCCGATTGCGAATATCGCGATTATCTCAGCAGTGTCGCGAATGGTGTAGGTCGGGTCGGATTTCTATCGGCATGAATCTTCTGATCACAGGAGGCGCAGGATTCATCGGCTCCAATCTTATCCGTTCTCTCATCGACAAGCCTGAGATCTGTAAGCTCATCAACCTCGACTGCCTTACCTATGCCGGACACCTGGAGAACCTCGAAGGCATTCACGGCAAGCATCCCAGCTACGTCTTTGAAAAAGTCGATCTGCGTGAAAAATCTGAAGTCCTGCGCGTGATCCATCAGCACGACATCACCCACGTCATGCATTTAGCGGCTGAAACGCATGTGGATCGCAGCATCGCCGGCCCAGGAGATTTTATCACAACCAATATCAACGGTACCTTCCATCTTCTCGAAGCCTGCCGTGCTCATTGGCTCAGTTCTATACTGCCATCTGTATCATCGGCTTATGCGCCAAATTCACCTTATGCGGCAAGTAAGGCCGCCAGTGACATGCTCGTGCGTTCCTACCATCACACGTATGGTTTGCCGACGATCATCACGCATTGCTCGAATAATCACGGCCCCTACCAGTATCCTGAAAAGCTGATTCCTGTGGTGATCCAAAGCATTCTAGCTCGACGAGAAATTCCTGTTTATGGGGACGGTCTCAATGTGCGTGATTGGCTGCATGTAGATGACCATTGCGCTGCACTCTGGCTCGTTCTGAATCAGGGTAGGGCAGGGGAGAGCTACAACATCGGCGGCCTCAATGAGATAGCCAATCTGCATCTTGTACAGCGCATCTGTGATCTCGTTGATGAGATGCAGCCTACGCTCGGTGGCCATTCACGCGATCTGATCACCTTTGTGCCAGATCGCCTCGGTCATGATCGCCGCTACTCCATTGATGCATCGAAAATACAACGTGAGTTAGGTTGGAAGCCCGCGCACGCTCCTGAGTTCGCTCTCCGCTCTACCGTGCAATGGTACTTAGAGAATCAATCCTGGGCCGCCTCAATGAAGGTTGGCGTTTGATCCGATAGAACATGTCATCTGTATCCGAAAAGTCTGTCCATTTTGGCTGTGGCATGCGTCCTGGACCTTCATGGATCAACTATGATGTGAGCCCGACGCTACGGTTATCTAAAATCCCAGGGCTCAAAAACCTGCTGCGTCTTCCTGATTGGTCAACCAACGTCTTGCATGGCGACATCACCCGAGGGTTACCTTTGGAATCGGGATCATGCTGCCGACTTTATAGTGATCAAGTCCTAGAGCACCTAGCGCGAGATGACGTTTTTGCTGCTTTGAAGGAATGCCGCCGCTTGCTTTCTTCAGATGGAGTTTTTCGCTTGTTCGTTCCTGATTTGAAAGCTATCGCCTCCAGTTATGTGCAGGGCAGTGAATCAAATTCCGCCGAGTGGTTTATGGAAACCATCGGTCTCGGATTCACCTCACGCCCGAGAACGATGGGCCAGCGTTTGCGTGAATACATCGGTAACTCTCGCCACCTCTGGGCCTGGGATGCGGATTCGATGGGAAAGGCGCTAAAAGACGCAGGCTTTGCGCATGTGCGGCAAGTTCAGTATCGTGATTCAGGGGACACACTCTTCGATGAATTAGAAGGTCCGATTCAGTGGGGGCTGGCCCTCGGCATGGAGGCTCGTTGCTGATTGGTTCTTCCCATCACAGCCATCATCGCCACTCGTAATCGGGCGAGTTTTTGCAGGGATCTTTTGAAGTCCATCAGTCAGCAAGATCAGTCATTGGCAGAGATTATCTTTTGTGATTCATCCGACGACGATTCGACTCGAAATACCATCGGATCATCAGCTCACTATCTCCCTGCCACAGAGCGCGGTGCGGCACCTCAAAGAAACCAGGCCATCCTCGCCGCATCTCAGCCATTCGTTTTGATCATGGATGATGACATCACTCTAGAGCCAAACTGTTTCAGCAGTCTGTGGAGTGTCATGCAATCCATTCCTCCCGCTGGTGGGGTGACTGCTACCATAGTCAACGAAGCCTACACGGTGCCTGGTCGCTGGACAAAGGCGCTGCTCAAGTGGTTCGAAGGCGGGCGTGAACGAGCGACCTACGCAGGGGCTTGTGTTGGCCCTGGCTATACTTTCTGGCCTGCGGATGATGCAAATCAAGCTGAGGCTGTTCCTGTGGAATGGATGGGCACAGGGATGGCGCTTTATCGACGAGAACTGCTGCCGACCCCTCCTTTTCCCAGTATCTTCCACGGTGCCTCCCTGTGTGAAGATTTGGCTTTGTCTTTGAACGTGGCAAAACGCGCCCCGCTCTTTCAGGCAAGCCGAGCACGCTACATCCACTTGAATGCTGGGGGAGATCACAAGGCCAATGTCCGAAAAATGGCCAGCATGAACTTGGTGAATCGGCATTATGTGATGACTCAGGTGATGGGCAAATGTGCGCTAGGCGACTATGTGCAATTTGCCGTGATGATCGCTTTTGGGATGATCGCACCTTTGAAACGAGGCCACCTCGGAGTCTTCATCAATCAGCTACTTGGATCAGCTCAGGGTTGTGCCAAGATTTTGTCACAGCGCTAGAATGAGCGACCCCGTTAGACATCAGTTTCGAGTTTCGGTTATTATCTGTGCTCACCAACCCGATAGCCAACACCTCAATCGGACCCTGCAGGCCTTGCGGGCACAAACTTTATCGCGAGCTGAATGGGAACTTCTGGTGGTGGACAATCAGTCAACTCCGCCGCTCAATCTGTCTGATTCATTGTCATGGCACCCAAATGCACGCTGCGTCCCAGAGGAAATCCTCGGACTCACTCCTGCTCGCTGCTGTGGGATTCACCATACTTCTGCTGAACTCATCGTCTTTGTGGATGTCGATAATGTGCTGCACGCTGACTACTTGGCCAAAGCCTTGGAGATCGCTTCAAAGCACCCTAAGGTCGGAGTTTGGAGCGGGCAAGCGCATCCTGAGTTTGAAGAAGCCCCTGCGGACTGGACGCGCCCCTATTGGGCCATGCTGGCCATTCGTGAGTTCTGCCAGGACAGTGTCATGATGACCTTCGATCCTACGCAGTCCTTACCGCACGGTGCTGGAATGTGTGTGCGTCGTGAAGTCGCCTCTGCCTACATCAAAGAAATGGCTGCAACGAACTGGCGTCTTCTCTTGGAGCGAAAAGGGCAGAGCCTTATGTCCGGTGGAGATTCCGATCTGGCTCTACTTTCAATGAAACTCGGCTGGGGTGTCGGCCACTTCACCCAGCTTCATCTCGATCACCTCATTCCTAGAGGCCGACTGACAGAGCCATATCTGATTCGGCTAAAAGAGGCAATGGCTGCATCAGGTGTTGTGCTGGACTATTTCTATCGTGAGCCAACTCCTGCGCGCTCTTCGTTCATTTGGAATTTCTTCCGGTGGATGAAAATTCGTATCGGCTCCAGCGGGATTGAAAAACGCATGAGACTTGCTCAGCTCACTGGTGAGCTACGCGGTTGGTGCATGGTGAAAAGCTTTGCCGAACAGCTTCATTTGGCCTGACACGCAACCCCACGGCGAACTCGAAAAAAGAAATGCTTCAAACGTTACGTCAGCTACCCCGAGGCGTTTTTCGCGGGTTAGAAAATTGGATTCTTTATCGGCGTTTTCGTGACTTCACCATGGTGCCAGAAGCTCATTTCAGCGTGAATCTAGATTTAGCTCGCCGAATGATCCGAGTGCCTGGATGTATCGTCGAATGCGGCGTATGGAAGGGCGGAATGACTGCAGCTGTAGCTTCTGTTCTAGGAACCAAGAGGCAATATTTCTTGTTGGATAGCTTTGAAGGATTACCCAAGGCCAAAGCCAATGACGGCGCCGATGCACACAGATGGCAGTCAGATAAAGAAGCAGCCAACTATTACGATAACTGCACGGCGGCACCTAGTTTTGCAGAAGCGGCCATGCGTCAGTCGGGCGTGCATTCGTTTTCTATAGTTAAGGGTTGGTTTGAGCAAACGGTGCCTGCTTTCAAAGCCCCTGAACCTATTGCTTTTTTGCGCTTGGATGGTGACTGGTATGATTCTACCTATGTTTGCCTGAATCATCTTTTTGACCAACTCGCACCAGGAGCCATCGTCGTGATTGATGACTACCTGACTTGGGAAGGGTGTCGGCGAGCTGTTCATGATTTTCTAAGTCAACGCTCGGCCACCGAATGTTTAAGGGAAGAGCAGGGGGTCACTTATTTCGTCAGGCAAGCAGCATGAGTGCTTCTTATCACTATGAAGATAACTCCCACTGTCCTGCGAGTGCAGCGGTTGGCATGGGTTACATGCTAGAGAAGCAAGCAATACGCAGTGTTTTGGATGTCGGATGTGGAACGGGAACTTGGCTTCGTGCTGCGCTAGATGCTGGCGTTTCTGAGGTGGCTGGAGTCGATGGCGTGTATCTCGACAAAGGTCTTCACATTCCCATTGAATCTCGCAGCATCACAGATCTCACTAAGCCTTGGAATGCAGGGAAACGCTTTGATCTTGTCCTCTGTCTGGAGGTCGCTGAACACTTGCCGCAAAGCGCAGCCAATACGCTTATCGATACACTTACAGCACATGCCGACACGATTTTTTTCTCAGCAGCTTGTCCCAATCAAGCGGGCGAGGGGCATCTAAACTGCCAGTGGCCACAATGGTGGCAGGGTTTATTTAACGAACGCGGTTTTACTTGTGACGATTCCATTCGCTGGCGTTGGTGGCATGACTCTCGCATCGAACCTTGGTATCGACAGAACTGTTTCCGTGCGCACAAAAATGCAAGTACTGGCAAGGAGCCACGAATCGCTTCGGTGATTCATCCCGACATGTTTGAAAGCGTGACGGATGGTCTTCGTAATCAGATTCTAGATCAACAAATAACGCAGATTGAAAATGGTCGCCTATCTTGGTCTTGGAATTTAATGTTACCCTTTCGTTCTTCTGTAGCCAAGGCGCAGCGTTGGCTGAAAACTGAGTCGTAAATCTTTCACCCCTACCTTCTATGAAAACTGCCATCATCGGCCTTGGTTACGTCGGCCTTCCGCTTTTACTCGCCTATGCTCGGAAAGGGCACCAAGCGCTGGGAATCGACATTGATCCCTCCAAAATTGAAGCCTTGCTGTCTGGTCGCAGCTACATCAAGCACATCCCCACATCGGAAGTCGCTGAGGCGCTTGCCAGTGGAAATCTGGACGCCTCAAGTGACTTCAGTCGCTTGGCTGATGTAGATGCGGTGATCATCTGTGTGCCCACTCCGCTGGACCATCATCTGGAGCCTGACCTTTCTTATGTGACGGACACACTCGATGCTATAGTCCCGCATCTCAGTCCTGGGGTGACGCTTTCACTGGAAAGCACGACCTATCCCGGCACTACAGAGGAAGAAGTGCTGCCCCGTGTGGCAGCGCGCGGCTTGGTTCCTGGAGAAACCGTTTT
>JAPLUM010000661.1 GCA_026397605.1 Verrucomicrobiota bacterium
CTGGAGCGGTGGCTCCGTGCCGGTTTTTCTGCTGCTTCGCGGCTCTTACGCGGCACGACGCTCTTCCAAGCGAACTCGCCCGCGTGGCACTTTATCTGCCTGCGGCATCCGCGCCAGCACCCAGAGATTGTGGCTCAGCACGGCCCAGCCACAGGCTTGCTCCCGCGCTTCGATGCTTTTGCCTCGCGCAGGATTGCCCAGGATGACGTTTTTGAAAATGGCCACCCGTGCCTCAGTGCTGCCACGACGCTTCATACCTTCGCGTTGCGCGGGATCGGCCAGGCGCTCTTTGAGGTCGGCGGGGTTGCGCGGACATAAGCCGCTTTGGATGCCGTAGGCTTTCAGTAGGGCTTCGTTGCTACGACTGAACATGCCTCGGTCGGCCCAGAGCTTTTTCAAATCCAGCTTCATTTGCCCAATGATGCGCTGCAGGCTTGGCTCGACGAGCTTGCTGTCGCTGATGTTTTCGCGATGCAGGTGGTAGTCGATGATGAGTCCCTGGCGGCTCTCCACCAAGGAGAGCTTGTTGCCAAACTCGACTTCGGCTCCGGCTTTGCCGCGCACGATGATGTCCACGCTCCCATCGTAGAGACTGAGGATTTTGTCTTCGTTGCGCACCTGCCGCTCGCCGATGATGCGTTCGTGCGCTTGTTTGATGGCTGCGGGTAGTTGCTTGATGACGTTCTCCAGCCGCTGGGTGATGACTCGCGCTTGGCCTTCGCTCAAGTCAGTCTCGGCGCGGCGCTGGGCAAGCACGTCGAGGTGCGCCTGGGCGTGGTCATTGACACGGCGGGCGAGCTTTTTCATCTGCCGCAGGATGGCTTTGCGCGATTTCTTGCCGTCCTTGGCACGGCGCTGCGCACTCATGGCCATGCAGAGTTTGTTCATGTCGCAAAGGAAGTCTCGCGGCTCCTGCGGCATGCGCTGTTTGAGTCCGGCTTTGCGGATGCAGAGGGTGCCTTTGACCAGTGTGCGCACGGCATCACGCAGTAGCACCCAGTCGATGGGGAAGTGCATCTGCGTCTTGATGCAGGTGGTGTCGAAGAAGGCTTCATCGATAACGATGGGCTGCTTCAAATCGAAGGGCTGCCTAGTTGTTTCGCACTCGGGCTGCTGAGCGATGCTCAGGGCGATGAGCCGGTCGTTAATCTTGCGCAGACTCTCCGGCTTGAGCCAGCTATCAAAGCGGTGGCTGGTGCTCTTGGCGAAGATTTTCACTTGGTCGATCTGACCGACATGCAGGAACCACTGCAAAAGTGGGCTATCGGCCAGCCGTGCGCAGAACTCGCGGTGCGCTAGGCCAGTGAGTTTGCGGGCGATGCTGGCACGCAGGCACACGAAGTTGAAGCGGACGAAAGCTCTGAGCTGTTTGGCCGATGCCTTGGCCAGATCGATCTGCTGATCTTGGATGGCGAGAGCGAGAAACTCGGCGTCAAGCTTCGACTCGGCGAGGATGGTGTCGATGCGCTCAAAGAGTCGGCGCTGTTGCGAGTAATCAAGAGAGCCGTGGACGAGAGGAAGTGGTGGACGAAGGGCGGGTTGGAAGGTTAAAATACTCACGAATTCGGCGGGCTGTGGTTTGCTTGGTAACAACTCATAGACCACGAATTTGAGGCATGAAGCGTTTTTTACCGCTTCATGCCTCTTTCCTTTTGCTCGCCCTGCCCAAGCTATTCCAGTCTTCTAAGTCGCTGGGACAGGCTCTACTTTAGTCAGGGTGGTGCCTTCACTACTGACGGCTTTCTTGAGAAAATGCCCCAGCCCATTTTCAAAGGCACCTTCTCGTTTGAAATGAACCTCACCGTAGTAGGCAATCATGGTCCCCATCTTTGTCCAGACTCGACCATTGAGCCGAACCTCCAGCATGTTGGGTGATTCCAGTTCAAAGGCGTCAGTGGTGGCATCTTTCTGAGATGTCTGATGGGCAAATTCAGTGAGCGTAAAGGCTGGCATAAAAAGTGATTTTCGCCCGCACATAGCAAGATCAGAGCGCTGGGGGCCAATAAAAAAGAAAGAAAAGTGTTTTTGAGATTGCGTTGCAATAAACAACATGCTAATGAGACTCCGTTTCATCAACTATGAATATCCCGACATTCCTTCGTTCTTCTGTTCTTCTTTTGGCCTTCTTTTTCTGCGCTTCGCAGGCACAGGCCTATAACCGCCGTTATGTTTACAGCTATGAGGCTGGTGGCATGCCACAGGGTCTTTTTGAGTTTGAGCCCTGGTTCACGTATGAGCAGTATTCCAATGGCTTTGCCTGGGAGTTCCGCAATGAGTTGGAATACGCCGTCACGGACAGACTGATCGTCTCAGCCTATCTTTCTGACTGGAGCTATTCCAGCATTGAGGGCCAAAAAGAAACCACATGGAAAACCGCAGGTGCCGAGGTGCTTTACACCCTGACTGATCCGACGGTCGATTGGATTGGGTCTGCCGTTTACGGTGAAATGCTCATTGGACCCGAAAAGTTCGCTATTGAGGCAAAGCTGATCTTACACAAGAATTTTGGTCGGCTCTCTCTGGTCTATAACGGCATTGTCGAAGCAGAATGGGAAGGTCAGGATTATGCCGAGCGTGTCGGTGTGTTAGGAAATACTTTCGGAGCCAGCTATCAGTTCAATCCGAAGTTTTTCTTGGGATTTGAGGGCACTCATGAAGTGGAACTGGCCGACTGGTCCCAGGCGGGTCAGCACGCTGTGTACATGGGACCGAATGTCTCATTCCGCACGAGTGGCATGAATCAGCCTGGTAAAGGATCCTTCTTTGCCAGCCTCGCAGCACTCGTCCAAGTGACAGACATTGCGGACGAGCCAGAGTCACAGATTCGCCTGATTGTGGGCTACTTCTTCTGATCTAATGACTCGAAAGTATGCCCTTCTCTTTGCCGCAGCCATGCTGACGGGCGTCTCATGCGAGTCACTTTCCAACGATTACCTAGCTCCACAAGTTCCAGCTACCGATCCACAACTTTGCCAAGGGCGGCGCATTTACCTTACCAAATGCACGAGGTGCCACGCCCCTGAGCCGGTGCTAAAATATACCCGCTCAGAGTGGGATCGGATCATGCCTGACATGATAGGAGACACGCGTCTTTCAGCAGTGGATGCCGAAGCGGTGACCCGATACGTCAGGCATTTTCGACCTTAACCTGAATGAATGAGCCTTAATCATCCAGGCTAAAAGGCCTTCATTCAAAGTGCCAAGATTCAGACGTTTAGGCTGCGCTTGGCCACTCGGCGTGCCACTAACCAGAATAAAACGCCAAGTACACCACAAATCCCCATCGCCTGATGAAAGGGTTTGGGACTGAAAAGGGCCAGATCAGTCAGCAACACGGGTGCATTCGGTTCATAGGGAGTATTGATCACCGTGAAGACATCGCCAATCTTGGTAGCATCATAAAACTCATCACTGACCCACATGATCCCAATAGGTGCGTCTTTGCCGTCTGGTAAAGGTGGCGGCAGATCGCTCTCTTGTACCTTCTTGCCATAGTCGGCATAGGTAACCGTTGATTTCGGATTGTGCCGTACAGTGACGACATTGATGGCTCTTTTAGAGGACTTGCCTTTTCGGCCCTGCCTCACCAACTCATCCTCCTTTTTATCCGTCACCACGGCTTGAGAGATCACACCCTTGGTTTGGAATCGCTTCAGCTTCATCTCCTCTTCATCCAGCCTCATGAAGGCGATGAAAACGCCGATGAAACAGAGAATAGAGATCATTTTAAGGCAGATCGAAGACCAGTATTTGGAGGTAGAATTCATTGATTTGGGATGTACTAAAGTAATTGGAAGTTTGGGATTTAAGCCCGTGGTTCCATACTTGTTCATAATCTGCCGTTGACATTATGTTACGCGGTTTGGTTTTTGGCTCTGCGGTGCAGCCCGTTTCTTTCATGGAGAAATGATCTTTTTAGTTTCTAAAAAGCAGAGGCACACTCATAATCATATCCTAACGACTCACTCTCTATGCGCATTTTAATCACCGGCGGTGCCGGATTCCTTGGTTCCCATCTCAGCGAACGACTTCTCAATGAAGGCCATGAAGTTCTATGCTTGGACAATTTCTTTACCGGTAGAAAGCGTAATATCGAGCACCTCATCGGCAATCCAAGATTTGAGCTCATTCGCCACGACGTTTGTGACCCGTACAAATTTGAGGTCGATCAAATTTACAACCTCGCCTGCCCTGCCTCACCGCCGCATTATCAGTTCAATCCGATCAAAACGACGAAGACTTCGTTCCTAGGTGCCATGCACGCATTGGGTTTGGCAAAGCGCACGGGTGCCCGTGTCTTCCAGGCATCCACTTCAGAAGTCTATGGTGACCCAGAGATCCATCCGCAACCCGAGTCCTACAAAGGCAGCGTGAACCCCATCGGCATCCGCGCCTGTTATGATGAAGGCAAGCGTGTCGCCGAGACGCTTTTCTTTGATTACCACCGTGAAAACGGAGTCGATATCCGTGTTGTGCGTATCTTCAACACCTACGGTCCGCGCATGTTACCAGACGACGGTCGTGTCGTGTCGAATTTCATCGTGCAGGCGCTCAAAGGGCAGGACCTTACCATTTATGGAGACGGCACGCAGACCCGCAGTTTCTGCTATGTGGATGATCTCATTGAGGGCTTTGTCCGCCTCATGAATCACCCTAGCTGCACAGGCCCGGTGAATATTGGCAACCCCGGTGAATTCACCATGCTGGAGCTGGCAGATCTGGTGCTTAAAAAAGTAGGAGGAAAATCCAAAATCATTCATCTTCCATTGCCTGGGGACGATCCAAAGCAGCGCCGTCCAGACATTACCCTAGCTCAAAAGGAACTCGGCTGGAATCCCACGGTGCCCCTTTCCGACGGACTCGATAAAGCCATCGCCTACTTCGCTACGATCGTGGGTGGGAAGTAGTTTCGGCCCGTAAGGATTGGTGCTGGCGTGCGGCCTTGGTGACGAGATTAGAACTAGTCTCCGCAGAAAAGTGTGGCATTTTGTGGTCTATGCGACGGCCTACTCTCGTGCTGATCCTATGCCTCCTGGCTGGTTTACTGGCCTGGTGGGAGTTGCGTATGCCGCGTTTGGCAGAGAATGAAATGCCGCCCATTCCCAGGTCTGCTGAAAAGGCGGTAGCTGCCGGAACAAACGTCCCCATTGTCACCACGCCGCCAACTCCACCTACAGAGCCCACGTCAAACCAGCCGCTGGAAGACAAATCAGCGGACCCAAGCCTGAAGCGGGCTTACATGCTCAGCCTGGATCAGGGCAAACTGGCATTTCTTGAGGCACAGGACATTGAGGGCGACTTCGCCAAGCAAAGGCGCAAGCCAGAAGAATGGTCGGGGATGCTGCGCTGCCGACTCATGTCTGAAAAGAATGTTGTGCTGGCCGAAGAATTGCTGCCTGCACCCGATCATCTCTGCGCGGTTATTGATCCGAAGTCGGGCTCCGACAAACCGGTGCAATACACCGTTGCAGGACCTGTGACTTTCCAAGTGCGCCTGCCCCGAGTGGCAGGCGCTGTCCGTCTTGATATTTCCCGCATCATCCAACCTGCTGACACTACCCAGCCCGGTCTCGAAGGCCATCTCGGCTCCATCCCTCTGCCACGCTCATGAAAACGCTGATCCTGCTTCTCACCCTCGTCACTGCCACAGTGCTACGTGCGCAGACATCCACCCTTGTCACGGCGGAGGAAAATGGCAGCCGCAGCACACGACTGAATCTCGTTTTTCTCTCCGAAGGCTACACCAGTAGTGAGATGGGCAAATTTGCCACTGATGTGCAGGCAGCGGTAACCTTCCTCTTCACGAAGGAACCGTGGGTGCGCTACCGCTCTTACTGCAACATTTACAGCATCGAGATCGCCTCAAACCAATCCGGCACAGACTACGTCACGCCATCTACCCTCTACCCTACCCCCCAGACCCGTGACACGTATTTTCAGACAGGTTTTATCACGCCGGGAATTTCCCAGCTCAATATCCTCTCGGGCACAGGAAGCAGCCGCGTTTATTCGCTGCTGAACAAGCATGTACCAGAGTATGACATCCCCATCGTACTGATCAATGACCCTAGATATGGCGGCAGCGGCGGGCCGATTGCCCTCACAACCACAGATCCAGGAAGCGCTGGCATCTTGGAGCACGAGCTGGGGCACTCCTTTGCCAAACTGACGGATGAATATGATGAGGAATACCTTGGCTATCCTCCCACTGAATTTCCAAATGCAACTGCCAAGACAGATCTCTCACAAATCCGCTGGAATATGTGGATCGAGCCGGGCACACCACTCTTCACCCCAGAATATGATTCACGGTATCAGGATAAGGTAGGCCATTTTGAAGGTGCCAATTACCGACGCAGTGGCTGGTACCGCCCTCACGACGCGGCCCTCATGCGTTTTCTCAATCGGCCTCCGGGCAATGTCACCCGTGAAGCCATCCTACTGAGCTACTACAGCCGCGTCTCTCCGATGGACGACTACGCGCCCAAGACCCTGACACGCACCGTCACCAGCCAGCTGCCACTTACTTTCAGTGTCACTCCAAAGGTGCCTAGCACCGGCCCATCACTTACCGTGCAGTGGCTACTGGATAATGTCACTATCTCAGGCCAAACAGGCAGCACTCTGAACCTCGCGAGCAAGGACATCGGCAATGGAGCCCACAAAATCAAAGCCATCGTCAAAGATCCAACAGACTGGGTGCGGCGTGATCCCACAGCGCTCACTTCTGATGAAATCACTTGGTCGCTGACCACGGCTGTGATCACCACACAGCTGCCACCGATGACTGTGCTTCAGGAAGGTTCCAGCCTTCAGCTAGATGCCACATCTACCGGCACAGGCCCGATCAGCTACCGATGGTTTAAAAATAATGTGGAGCTAAAGCCTGCTGTCACCACGCCGACGCTGAACGTGGGTCCAGTTTCGTTAGTAGATACTGGAACTTACACAGTGAGGGTGACGAATCCTGCAGCTACGGTTTCTCATAGCAGTGTGCTTGGGGTGATTAAATCCAGCATTCCACAAGTCGTCGTGGGCAAAGGTAGGACGGCCACACTACCCATCACCGCTTCAGCGAATGTGACCACGGCCTTCTGGTCTTTTGCTGGAGGTCCGACTCTTTCAAACAATGCCCGCTATGCAGGCGCTACGACAAAGTCCCTCCAGATCAAAACCGTGGATATAGGAGACAGCGGCAATTACAGCTTTAGCACGGGCACCTTCACTGGAGGTCAGGCGCAGTTGCTGGTGGTCACCGGCGAGACTGACTACACTGGGCAAGCTGTCAACCTGCCCACAGGCATCATCGGTGCCACGTATAGCCAACCTTTTCCAGCACCGAACAATCCACTGCTGACCCCCAACTCCTACACCGCCATAAAGCTTCCCAAAGGTCTAGCGATTCACTCCAAAACAGGCCTCATTACAGGTATCCCCACCGTTGCCTCAGTGGATCAAGCCAACGGTGATGAAGTCAGCTTCACCGTGGGCAATGAGTTTGGTAAAAAGACCACGCTCAAAGTTCGCCTCCTTATCAAGCCTCTACCACCCGGCGTGCAAGGCAGCTTTGCTGGCCCTGTGTATTTTAACTCAGCACTAGGCAGCACCACGGGTGGTCTCATGACCATTACGATCAATAGCACAGGCTCCTACACCGGCAGTGCCGTGATCGGCACCGAGACTCTGAGCTTTAGTGGAACCGTCCGCACTGCCACCCCCACAGACACGACCGCCAGCGGCACCATCATCTTGAAGCCCAAGCACCTCTCCAGCCCACTGTCTCGGACTTTCACCATCACCGACTCGCTAGATAGCGACCCCTTCACCGCCGCCCTTTCCGACGGCCCCACAAACTTCCAGCTCTGGCGGAATAAATGGGCGGACCCAGGATCGGTCAATCCCTATGCAGGCTACCACACCTTTTACCTCACCGCCTCGCCCAATGCCAACGCTCCCAAGGGCCACGGCTTCGGCTCGGTTAGCATCGATACCACTGGCAGGACCATCGCCACAGGTCAGCTAGCCGACGGCTCCAGCTTTTCCACTACCTCGTTTCTCTCACCTGCGGGTTCAGTCTTCGTTTACCAGACCCTCTACGCCACAGTCGCCAAGGGCAGCTTCATCGCCTTCCTCGATCTGGAGCTCGGATCACCCGCCTACTTCAACACCAGCAACAGCATTTCCAATTGGTTCCGCCCTGCTGATACAAGGCCCATATCTGCCACCATAGGCCGCAGTTATAGAAACGGCTTCGGCCTCGGAGTCAATCCTGAGACCCCATTACCGATCGGCGGACTTTATGTGCCTCCAGCCAAAACCGTGATCCCCATGGAGCTGCCAGCTCCTACAGGCGCACCGATAACCAATGCGCTACTAACTTTTGCCACCACCCTCGGTGCCGATCCAGTGGCCGTGAACGCGGACGTGAGCATGAACATCAAAGCTGGTGGGGCCACAATAGTGAACCCGAACTCCAAGCTCGTCAGCTTCTCCCTCACCCCCGTCGATGGCCGCTTCAAAGGCAGTTACACGACCAAAGACAACGACCCACGCCCACCCGTGGCGCCTGCCGCTTCCCGGCCGCAGATCACCCGCAGAGTCGATTACCAGGGTATCATCGTACGAGAAAACGGCACCCAAAAAGG
>JAPLUM010000858.1 GCA_026397605.1 Verrucomicrobiota bacterium
GTGGTGAAGGCCTTCAATGAAAACCTACCGTTTGATCAATTCACCATCTGGCAGATCGCTGGCGATCAGCTTCCGAATGCTACGCCGGAACAAATCACGGCCACAGGCTTCTCACGCTGCAATGTGACAACGAGTGAGGGCGGTGCGATTGATGAGGAGTATCGACATCTTTATGCCATCGACCGCGCGTCCACCCTGACCACGGCCTGGTTGGGTCTCACGGGTGGTTGTGCGCAGTGTCACGATCACAAATACGATCCGCTGACCACGGCCGAGTTTTACTCGCTCTACGCCTTCTTTTACAGCGGTGCTGATCCGGCGATGGATAAGAACATCTCGACGACTGAGCCCTTTTTGAGACTGCCAAATCCCGAACAACAGAAGGCACTCGATTCCGCGAAGAAAGCGGAATCGGAGGCATTGAAGTCACTCGAAGCCTTCGTGAAAAATGTCGCCTATGTCGATCCAGCATCGCTCAACCCAACTCCGACAGCGCAACCGATGACGCAGGTCATCTTCGACGATCACTTTGCGCTCGGTTCTGACACGAAAAACACCACGCGCAATCCGAGCCTGTGGCTGTTACAGCCTGAGTTTGGAGCCAAGTCAGGCCGACGAGTGTTACAGCTCAGCAATGGGCAATTCAGCCAGGAAATCATCACACCCATGCTAGAACCCTTTATATTGGGAGATTCGCCGCGAGTCAGTGTCTGGGTCCGACTTGATCCGCTGAACACGCCTGGCGTGGTTTGCCTGGAGATCAATGGTCGTCGCATTGTGTGGGGAGATGCCCAGGTCTTTGATACCACGACTTATGGCAAAGAGAATACCGTCACCGCGGGTCCCCTGCCAAAGCCGGGCGAATGGACCTTGCTGAGCTTTGATCCCACCACGCTCGGTATCAAAACTGGGGCACGCATCAAGAACCTCTCCATGCAGCAGGTGGGCGGCACGGTCATGTGGGATTTATGCACGGTCACGGGGCTAGTGCGGTCATCGGCAGATGTGCTGGCCTCCTTCACGGTTTGGTGGAAAGCGGTGAGTGAAGAGAAGAAACAACCACAGGAAGTCCCTGCGGATCTCGTGGGCACTCTGAAGACAGATCCTGCCAAACTCTATGAGACTCGTCTCGCTGCCTTGAAGGCCAAACTGCCGAAAGCTAAAGCGTCGCCGACACCTGAAGCGGCTGCTGCTTCTGCGAAACAACTGGAGAATGCTGAACGTGAAGCACGCGCTTCAGAAGCCAAAGAACGCGAGTCGCTGCTGCGCTTTTACCTCGCCCGCATCATGCATCCCCTGACAGACGATCTCGCCAAACACCGCACGGCTTGGACCGAGGCAAAGGTCACTCGCGACGCCGCTGACTCGGCCATTGCCGGCACCTTCGTCTTCCGCGATGCTGAAACACCGCGCGATACCTTCATCGCCATGCGCGGTGCCTACAACAAACTCGGCGACAAGGTCGAGCCCACGACGCCTGCTGCTTTTCATCCGCTGAAAAAAGCCGGTGCTCGCGCCACGCGGCTCGATCTCGCGAAGTGGCTCGTGGCTCCGGAAAATCCGATGACGGCCCGCGTGACGGTGAATCGCTTTTGGCAGCAGGTTTTCGGCATCGGTTTGGTGAAGACGAGCCACGACTTCGGCTCCCAGGGCGAGCCTCCGAGCCACCCCGAGCTGCTTGATGATCTCGCGGTTCGGTTTCAAACGAACGGTTGGAATGTGAAGGCGCTGATCAAGGAATTGCTCATGTCACAAGCCTTCAAACAAGCCTCTCCAGTCGAATCAAATCTCCTAAGCCTCGACCCCGACAATCGCCTGCTCGCTCGTGGTCCACGCATCCGTCTCGATGCCGAGCAGATCCGCGACAACGCTCTCTTCGTCAGCGGTCTGATCAACCTCGAGATGGGTGGTCGCGGCGTGCGCACCTACCAGCCGCCGAACATCTGGGAACCCGTCGGCTACGGCGACAGCAACACGCGCTACTACCTGCAAGACCATGGCCCGTCGCTCTATCGCCGCAGCCTTTACAGTTTCCTCAAGCGCACCGCACCGCCGCCTTTCATGAGCAACTTCGACGCGCCCAACCGCGAGCAAAGCTGCACCCGCCGCGAACGCAGCAACACGCCGATGCAAGCCCTCCAGCTCCTCAACGACGTCCAGCACTTCGAAGCCGCCCGTGCGCTCGCTGAACGCGTCATCGCCGAAGGCGGCCCCGATGACTCCGCGAAGCTCCACTGGCTCTTCCGCACCGTTTTGAGCCGCAAACCCGATGCGAAGGAGTTTTCGATGCTCGTTCAAGTTTCAAGCCCCTGAAACCTGAAACTTGGAACTTGGAACCTGAAACTCTAAACCCACTCCCCTCCCATGAACCAAACCGTCACCCAATTTGAAGAGTTGAAGTCTTGGCAGCAAGGTCGCGAACTCGCCCGGTTGGTTTATGATCTGACTCACCGCTCGGCTTTTTCGAAGGATTTTGCTTTGAGGGATCAGATTCGCCGGGCTGTGATTTCGATCACTTCCAACATTGCCGAAGGCTTTGAGCGAGATGGGCGGCAGGAATTCATTCAGTTCCTTTCGATTGCCAAAGGCTGCTGCGGAGAAGTTCGTTCACAGCTCTATCTCGCCGAGGATCAGGGTTATCTGGATCGTCAGGAGGCAAACCAACTGCGAGGCATGGCTTTTTCCATCAGTCGCCTCATTGCCGGATTGATGACCTACCTTCGCCGCACCGAGTATCGAGGCACCAAATACTCTTCCGTTGTTCGAGAAGGCACCGAACCCGTCAACGAGGACACTTGGTCGATCCACCCCGAAGAACTAGCCGACTACGAAACGGAAGCTCTCGCCTCTTCGGCTGCTCCACTTGAAACCTGAAACCAGAAACTTGAAACCATGTCCCCTCTCTTCGAATCCAATCTCCTTCAAACCCGCCGTCAGTTTTTCGGCCATAGCGGACTGCGCCTCGGTGGGCTCGGTTTGACGTATGCGATGGGCAATGACGCTTTTGCTGCTTCCAAAACGCAGGTGCATGAGCCGTTGCCTGGGCTGCCTCATTTTGCGGCGAAGGCGAAGGCGGTGATCTATCTGCACATGAATGGCGGGCCGTCACAGCTCGACACTTGGGACTACAAGCCGGGTCTGCAGCAGTGGTATGACAAGGATTTGCCGCCAAGCGTGCAGGGCGGGCAACGACTGACAGGCATGACGAGCAAGCAGGCGCGGTTTCCGGTGGCACCGAGTTTATTTAAGTTCGCGCAGCATGGTCAGTGCGGGCGCTGGGTGAGCGAGCTGCTGCCGCACACGGCGAAGCATGTGGATGACATCGCTTTGATCAAGACGGTGCACACGAACGCGATCAACCACGACCCGGCATGCACGTTTGTGATGACCGGACGCGAGGTGCCGGGCTTTGCGAGCCTCGGCTCGTGGCTGAGCTATGGTCTTGGCAGCGAGAGCAATGATCTGCCAGCCTTTGTGGTGCTAACACCCAATTGGAGTGCGAAAGCGATGGCGCAGGCGCTTTTCACCCGCATGTGGAGCAGCGGCTTTTTGCCAAGCAAATTCAGCGGTGTGGCGCTGCGTGCGGTGGGTGATCCCGTGCTGTACATGAAGAATCCTGAGGGAGTGTCTGCCACTCACCGCCGTGCGATGCTTGATACGCTTTCGCAGATGAACGCGCATAGCTTTGAGAAGTTTGGTGATCCCGAAATCCAGACGCGCATCTCGCAGTATGAGATGGCCTTTCGCATGCAGACGAGCGTGCCGGAACTGGTCGATCTGAAACAGGAAAGCCAGGCCACGCTCGACATGTATGGCCCTGAGGTGCTCAAACCGGGCAGCTTTGCCGCCAGCGCCATTCTCGCGCGTCGGCTAATCGAGCGAGGCACCCGCGTGGTGCAGGTGCTGCATCGCGGCTGGGATCAGCATGGTAACTTGCCCGCCGATATCCGCCTGCAATGCCGCGACACCGACCAGCCCATCGGTGCTCTTCTGGCTGATCTCAAACAGCGCGGCATGCTTGATAGCACGCTGGTGATCTGGGGTGGTGAATTTGGTCGCACCGTCTATTCGCAGGGCGGTCTCACGCAGACGAACTACGGTCGCGATCATCACCCGCGAAATTTCTGCATGTGGATGGCCGGCGGCGGAACCAAGGGCGGCACCAGCTACGGCGAAAGCGATGACTTCAGCTACAACATCGCCACCGACCCCGCTCACCTGAACGACATCAACGCCACCATCCTCAACCAATGCGGCATCGACCACGAGCGCCTGACCTACAAATTTGCTGGCTTGGATGCACGGCTCACCGGTGTGGAACACCAGCATCCGATCAAAGAGATCATCGCGTGAGAATCGCCTTAGGAACTCGGACAGAATAAATTAGCCCCTTTCCTCCATGGGCTGGTTTTAACCGACCCTGACAGGAAGATTTGTTCATCACTGGGGTACTTAAGGCTTAACCATCTCTTCAGTGAACATATCTGGCTCTCCATGCCATTGGTGAAGTAGATCTCTCATGATGAGAGCATGATCAAAGGTGGTCGTTCCAGCCGGAAACACTGACTGGTCGGCGAAAAAGGAAGACTCGACATGCTCGATAGCTAGTGGACGCACCTGCCAGCCGTCGGTCTGAAGACGGATGCCATCTAGACGGCAACAATCTCGAGTGACGGAATAGCCCACACTACCGCCCTCGAAATAGTTGGATGATTCCGCCAGCGAATCGAAACAAGAGGACTCAGGCAATGCCTCCGCCTCTTTGCCAAGAAGCTTAATGGACATCTGCCCATCGCGAGATCGAACAGACATGGAGATTTGAGAACCATTATCGGTGACATCAAAATCAGCCAAACGATGCTCGCCAGGAAAGATGCGTCCGCCTGCAAAATGGTTGAGGCTAGAGCCTGTGTCGCGTCGCGGAACAAACACACCCTCTCGTGTCTCACCTGAAGGATCGTCCCAAAGAACAGCGATACGGTGTGCAGCATTCTCGCTGGATAGACCACAAAAGCTGGGAAGCCAGTTAGGGCGAATCTGCTCGAGGCGGATGAGACAAATTCCAGCAATGGCATAACCATTGTGTAGCTTCGGGCGAAAGGGCGGCGGAAGAAAGCGACTCATCACCTCCTCGTTGACCCGAAAGTTCACGAGTAACCTACGACGAATCAGCCCGTTGATGATTGGAAGACGCATTGAGTTGTTGATTGAAAAACGCGGGGGCTGCTGACAGACGCTGGTAAAGCATAAGCGTGGGTTCGGCGAGCGGCGTTGGGTCGCTGACTGATGAACCATGGACTGAACAAGCCACACACCACAAAAAAAGGAACATGTATCCGATTTGGGTTTTGATGTCCATGCCTCAAATCATGCCGCGATAATCTTTGGAGCTCTAGTTTGCGCACTACTTGCCAGGCAACTTTGAACTAGGCAACTTTGAACTTTGATTGCCTCTGTTTTCTCCGTCTTTTTGTATGGTTCACCAGTAGGCCGCCGTATTGCCAAGCTCATGCTTTCCCTGCCCTCACCTGCC
>JAPLUM010000844.1 GCA_026397605.1 Verrucomicrobiota bacterium
TGTTGAACGAAGCCGCTTCGCGGGAGTCATCAGGTTCGAGGGTCGTGGGTGGCATCGGGGGCTTTTGGCGCGGGGTGTAAATTAGGTCGGTGTGGGGCCGCAGGCGGACGATCCTGCGGCCCTATGTTAAATCTAAATCACACACCGCAGGCATTATCCACATTCATCCGTTTCATTCAACTCAAGTCTTTGCGCAGGCGCACTCAGGACGAGTACGTCCGCTGGGTCCGCCGACTCGCGAGGCATTCGGGCGTGGCTTGTGCGTCGCTGCTTTCTCAAGAAGAGGTGCTCGGCTTCCTGCATCACCTCCAGCAAAACCACACTTATGAGGGCAGCACGCTCAACCAATGTGTCTGCGGTCTGAGATTGTTCTTCCGCGATCACCTGGGTCACTCGGACTGGACGTGTTGGTCGCAAATCCGCATCAAGCGCAATGTACCCATGCCCACTGTGCTGGCTCGCGAGGAGGTGCGCACGCTGCTCGGCTCGGTCACAGAGCCGCGTTTCAGCACGTTTTTTACACTCATGTATCACTGTGGCTTGCGGCTCGGTGAGGCTTGCCGACTGGAGGTGACCCATCTCGATTCGAAACGCGGGGTGTTGCGTGTGATCAATGGTAAAGGCGGCAAGAACCGAGAGATACCCGTAGCCCCTGAGATGTTCACGCAGCTGCGCCAATGGTGGGTGACGCATCGCAATCCACGCTTTCTTTTCCCTGGTGTGGGTCGCGCTTGGAAAGAGAAGTATGGCTGCAATCTCGCCGCGATGAAGTTGGCGCAGCACCCGATGAGTGAGGCTAGTGTACAGCAGGCGATGAAGGCGGCGATTCTCACCTCTAGGCTGACTAAAACAGGCATCAATTGTCATGCGTTGCGTCATTCCTATGCCACGCACATGCTGGAGGAAAACGTCAGTGTGCGCCAGCTCCAGAGTTACCTCGGACATAGCGACATCAAGACCACGATGATCTATCTACACCTCACCGCAGTGAGCGAGACCAAGGCGCAAGATGCTTTGAGCAAACTCTACGCCGAAGTCATTCACCCTCCTTCGCCTGCTGCCGCAGGCTGCGGAGGACACGCCCCAGCACCACGCCAGCGCTAACCAAGAGCTGGGAACACGCCTCTTGGATCTCGCGTCGATCTTCACGGCGCACTGGCAGCGCTTTACTGCCAAGTCTCGTCATCTCCTCACCGCCGCTCATTACAAAGCAGCGCGTGCCGTCATGGCGTGCCGTACAGCCGAGCTCGGCGGTGAGGTCCATTACTGTGGTGGGTGCGCGGATCAGAAGCGCTACGTCTATCATTCGTGCAATCACCGCGCCTGCCCAAAGTGCGGAGGGCGTGAGCAAAAAGAATGGGCCGCCGCGCAGGAAGCCAAGCTACTTCCGCGCGTGCCTTACTTCATGCTCACGTTCACGATCCCCGAAGAACTGCGCCGCTATGCCTATGCACATCAGGCATGGTTTTATGACACCATGTTCAGGGCAGCCTCAGAGACGCTCATGGACTTCGCGCAGGATGAAAAACATCTCGGCGGCACACCCGGCTTTACCGCCGTGCTGCACACCTGGACGCGGCAGATGGCGTATCATCCGCATCTACACATCATCATGCCCGGACTCGCCTTGAGCGCTGATGGACTGCGTGTGAAGCGCGTCAAACGCCGAGGCTACCTCTTTCCCATCGACGCCCTCGCCGCAGCGTTCCGGCATCGTTTGGACAAAGCCATCCTGGCCCGAGACACAGCCGACCGCACCCGCCATCACACCCAGATCGACCCGCAAGTGTGGCAGAAAGACTGGGTCATCGACGCCCAAGCCGTCGGGCGCGGCGTCACCGCCTTGCGCTACCTCGCCCGTTACGTCCATAAGACAGCCATCAGCGAGCCACGGCTCAAAGGCTATGAAGCGAACGGCAACGTGAAGGTCAATTGCCAAAACAGCGACACTGGCAAATGGAGTCACATCCACCTCACGCCCGACGAGCTATTGCGCCGCTGGTGTCTGCATGTCTTGCCCAAAGGACACGTCCGCGTGCGGCACTACGGACTGCACAGCGCCGCCGCCAAAGCGAAGCTAGCGCGAGTGCATCAGATCCTCGGCACCCAGCCCGCGCCACGGCCCGCAGCATTAGAGACGCCCAAGCCCAAATGCCCCTGCTGTGGGAAAGACATGATCTTGCTGCGAGTCATCCCAGCGCTACCGCGCGCCTGGCTACTCATCCCATCGAGAGCGCCGCCGCCATCCACCGCGCAGAGTCCGCCCACGCAGCCATGAAAGTCGAACCAAGAGTCAAACAAACGCCCATGCTGCATGAGCGCAGGCCGTCCACGAACAAGAGGCACGAGAACAGCGAAAAAGTGGTCGAGAGAGCCAGGAAAGACCGACCAACCATGAGCCAGAGAACCTCAGAACCGCATAAAAGGTCAGATCGAGACCGGCAAGGCAAAGCCGACCCCGTCAACAAAGCCAATCAAACGCAAAAGAGGCATCTGTGCAGCGAAGCAAAACGCAAAGAGGACAACCGCTCTGAAGAGAAGCGGCGGTAGATCGGCAGCGGGCCTGTTCAACAACCGCTAGCTTCGGAGTCGGGCCACGAGATCAATGATCTTAACGACCCGTTTTGAGGCCCGATCCAAAGCTAACTTGAGGGTTCGCTGTTGTTTTGGTGTTTTTATAGGCGTTCAGTCCATATACCATGCCCCAAATTCGTCACCTACTGTGCTCTGCCCCAATAGGG
The DNA here is from genome assembly GCA_026397605.1 of Verrucomicrobiota bacterium. Classification (GTDB taxonomy): domain Bacteria; phylum Verrucomicrobiota; class Verrucomicrobiia; order Verrucomicrobiales; family Verrucomicrobiaceae; genus Prosthecobacter. Next base: position 2,742 of record JAPLUM010000844.1, read on the forward strand.
TCATTCCGAGCCAAAGGAGGACGGCCGAAGCGATAATCAGAGAAGCTGACAAAATCATTCGACGGTGTAGAAGCCAAAACGAAGACAATGTGGTCAAAATCAAAGCGGGATAGATTGCCAGAAGACTCACGAGAACAAGGAAATGATGGATGGGCCATCCGAGGTTCTTGGGATCCGGATTATCGTAGGTGGCCCAGTGACCGAGCTCTAATCTCGCTCGCACCGCGTAACTCACACAAAGCAGGACGCTCGCAATCGGGGCGAACAACCCTGTGATCGCGATCCTGCGCATGGTTTGATCTGAAGGGTGCATCTGGTGTTTTGAAGCGAACGTGGTTTAGCCACAATAAATTGTGGACGAATCAGATTCGTCCACAGTTTTTTGTGGATTAACAGGGTTGAGGTGGGGTAAAAGGGGAGTGTTCACGAAAAAGAAAGGATTCCGAATGAATGAGCCGATTGAGCTACGAAAGTCACCCGAAGTCAAGCCTTGGGTGCGGCAACAGGGAGGCAGCGGGTGTTTTTATGCCTGACTCTGCGGATGGTGAACGGCGGCTTGGATGGTGGGGCGTGGAAATGGCGCGTTTTTTGAAGTTCTGTAAAAGCCTGCCATAAGGGACGATTTACGCTCTGCGGTGGTTTGAATCAGGCCAGAGCGCGCAGGCACTGCCTGCGCGCTGAGGACGCGATGATCATTCAGGCTAGGCACCTACGACCTTGGTCACGGTGGGGGAGGGGGCGGCCTCACCACCGGCATTGGCTGCGATGACTTGGACGGAGATGGTGCTGCCAGGCGTGAGGCCGGTGAAGGTGTGGTCGAGATCTTCGTCACGCTTGATGAAGCGGAAGTCGTCATCCACACCATGCACTTTGAGGAAGAGTCGGTAGTAGGTGGCGCGCACGGCAGGCAGCCAGGAGAGGGCCTCGCGGCCTTCCCCCAGGGAGGTGAGCGTGGCACTGGCCACGGCCAGGGGTACATTGGGATGCGCTGGGATGTTTAGGCCAAAGGTCTCCCAGCGTGGATCATCAGCCGCTAGCAGCTGACGCAGCTCTGCGGTGGTGCCACTGACTTCATCAGAGAGCGCGGTCAGATCGGCATCACGCAGGTTTTTACAGTTCTCCTGATCGCTTTCCAACTGAGCCACGAGGTCAAAGGCAGCCTGAAAGGTGGGCATGAGTGCCAGTGCGGCAGCGGCCGTCACCGCCAGTGCTGGGCCGCTGGGCTGGGGTAGAGTGGTCTCGTGCGCGGGATTGGCCGCTAGGTAGGAGCGCATGGTAGCCAGCAGGGACTGGCGCTTGGGGTGCTCGCGCGGGACGGAGGTGCCATCGGTGAAACCGGCGGCGCTCCAGCCGGTATTGTGGCTGCGGCCATGCACGCGCTTGATGACATCGTGGTAGCCTTCTAGCAGAGTCTTCACGGTGGTGTCACTCAGGGTCTTGCGGGCGCTGCGGGCGTTTTTGGCTGCGTCCTCACAGAGTTTATAGACCAGTTGACTGCCCTTGTTGGCATTGCTGCCGGGCGCGGCGGCGGGGTCTCCTTCCAGCTTGAGGATGGCAGGCTGGAGGGTGGTATCACGGTGGTGATGCAGCTGGATGATGTCCTGCAACTGGGTGGCGCCGCTGCACATGACTTTGGCAAGTGCTAGCAGTAACTTTGGGTTTTCGGGTGTTTCGTTCATGGCTTTGCTTCTGGTGTGTGGTTGAAGAGCACCGGTTGCAGGTGCCGTGTTTTTGTAGCCGGGATCTCCCGGCTCAAGCTGGTAGGCTGGTGCGTCGTCGGTGGCACCGAAATAAATATTGGGGTCATCGAACTTGAACCCCTGGTCGAAACGGACAATCCTCATGGTAACAGACCGCCTCCTCCCGGCAAAAAGCCCATCATCAAGCCCCCAAAGCGCCAAAACGGCAGCGCATTCCGCTGCCGGAGGCTCCTGAAGCCGAATGCAGCCCGCGCATTCTGCTGCCGGAGACTCCTGAGGCCGAATGCAGCCCGTGCATTCCGCTGCTGGAGGCTCCTGAGGCCGAATGCGGGCCGTGCATTCCGCTGCCGGAGGCTCCTGAGGCCGAATGCGGCCCGCGCATTGCGCTGCTGCCTGTCTGGATCAATCATCTCCCGCGCAGCTGCCCTAGGGCGGAGTCGCGGCATAGAAACCTCAAGTTGGAGAAAGGCACTCATCGGATGCGCGGTGGGTAAATAACCGCAATGACTGCTTCGAGGTGAGCCTCAAAAAGTGTTCAAAAAAACTTCCTGCCGCCTGAATCGTCTAAAAGCGCATCATGAAACGGGGTCAAGGGTGCAAAATTTTGACAACTGATTCCGTGCGCCAAGATCTAGATAATTCTGTCATTTTTTTGCACCATGACCCCGTTTCCACTGGTGCCTGCCAGGAAGTAGCTTTCACGCTGCATTAAGGATGTCACCAAACCTGCTCCGCCCAGGGCTTTTTCTAAGGATCAGCAGAGTACTCCCGTACTGTCACTCTACGCCACGATGAGATCCCTCATTTTCGCCACCTAGCAGAATGCCGGCTTCAAAAGCTCACCGCTGCCCGACGATTAAAAAGTTATTGAAGGGTGTTCCTCCCCACATGGGTTGGATGCTGACTTTGAGTCCTGCGGCGGTGAGGACTCGCTGAAACTGGGCGGCATCTGGATAGCGTGTGGGGGCGGCTTTCATCCAGAAGCAGGCTTTGGCCAAATAATCACCCAGAACCGTGATACGAAAGCGGCCGGAGTCGTCACGGATGCCAGAACGGATGATGAGCTTAGCCCCTGACGCGACGCGAGAGGCTGCGGCAGTGAGCAGGGCGTCTTGTTCTTCTTCAGTAAAGAATTGTAAGATGTCCAGGATGACGACATGACCGCTAAATTCTGGAAGTCCGGTGCGGGCATCTCCAGCAGCAAAGCTCAGGTGTGAATGCCCAGCCGAAGTGGCCATACTGATGGCTGAGTCGATCTTTCGCTGATCATAGTCAAACCCGGTGACAGGCACATGATGACCACAAACATGCAGATAATGCGCTAAGAGCCCGATACCGCAGCCGATGTCCAGCAGTGGCTCCGTGGTGCCTATGACCTCATTTGCAACAGCGCCATAAACGGGATCACTGCTGAGCTTTGAGCGTGTGTAATGCTGCACCCAGCGCTGCGGGCAGAGTGCGGCGATCTGATGCAATTGTTTCCGCGTGGGGGTGGGCGCTGGAGCTGTCATGACTTCAAAGGATTGCGGCCACGAAAGAGGAGCAGTGGTATGCGCCAGATAAAGCCAAACAGAAGACGCAGGTGCATCCAGCTAAGCACGCTGTTATCCCGAAAATAGCGGAACTGAGTCACGCCACCTTCCTCGGCTGTTAAATAGCGCACTTTCGTGGGGACCGCGAGCATCGGCACCCCCTGCCAGGCGAGGCGCACCGCGATCTCAGTATCGTAGTCGAAGCGCCGCGCCCAAATCGTGCCACGGAAGGCCTGAAGCAGGGCTGGAATGGGATAAAGCCGCATGCCAAAAAGTGAATCAGGAATGCCCCAGCAAAGCGTCTCCAAATTTGCCCAACCATTGGAGATCTTCCGCCCTTGCACGCGGAGTTGCGGTGCTTCTGGGCCAAAGACGGGGCAACCCATCATGACGGCGTCAG
>JAPLUM010000691.1 GCA_026397605.1 Verrucomicrobiota bacterium
AGAGAAGCACCCAACGCAGCGTCAAACTCATACGCTGGGTAGGTAGCCGTCTGTTTTCCGCTGTCTCTTGGGCGGTGGCCTGCGTCGCTCTTAAAAACCTCTACAGCGAACTTTAATGAGATGAAAGCAAGACACCGTTCGGCAGTAAATAAAGGGTCTGTCCCTCTATAAATAAAAAAGTTGCTTTTATTACTCCGTCTGCTTTTCTCCACCCCATGCGCCAGCGTCGTCTCAAGGCTCCTGCCAACTCCTATTCTGAAACTGCTTTCTACCACTGCATCTCCAGGGTGGTGAACAGGGACTTTGTTCTTGGGGACGAAGAGCGGGAGGAGTTTGTGCGGCTCATGCGCGTTTATGAACGGCTTTGTGGTGTGCGTGTGGTCACTTATTGTGTCATGTCCAATCACTTCCATGTTTTAGTGGGAGTACCAAAGAAACCGGAGGTGATGCCTTCCAATCATGAACTGATCGCGACGGTGCGGGCTTCTCTAGGGGATCTGGCGGCGACGAACTTGGAGTATGACCTAGAGCAGGCGGCGAAGATCAAATCGGCCCAATGGGAGGAAGAAATCAGAGAACGTTACCTGCGGCGAATGTGGGATGTGTCGTCCTTCATGAAGACCTTGAAGCAAAGATTCGCCCAGTGGTTTAACAAAAGACATAAGCGCAAAGGCACATTTTGGGAGGATCGCTTCCGTAGCGTGCTCGTGCAGTCTGCGGGGGAGACTGTAGCGGCGATGGCTGCTTACATTGATCTCAATCCGATCCGCGCAAACATGATGGAAGACCCGCAGGAATATCGCTGGAGCGGCTACGGTGCAGCAATGGGCGGTGATGCACAGGCAGTTGAGGGGCTGCGAGAGATCGACAAGATCAGACATATTGAAATGACCCACGCAATGGCCGCTCAAAAACCAACACAGACGACTTCAGAGAAAGCCATTTCTCCAGTGCTGCCACCACGCACGCCCAAGGCAGTGCTGGAGGGGTATCGGGCACTGCTCTATGGCCGTGGTGAGGAACGTGGTGTGGGCGAGGATGGATCAGCGCTGAAAAAAGGTTTCACGAGAGAAGAATCCCAGCAAGTGGTGGCCCAAGGTGGGCGATTGCCTAGATCGGTGTATCTGCGCTGCCGCGTGAGGTATTTCACGGACGGCGCGGTGATTGGCAGCAAGGACTTCGTCAATGAAGTATTCACAAAACTAAAGGACCGCTTTGGCGAAAAACGAAAGACCGGCGCACGCCTGATGAAGGGGCTAGAGCGAGATAAACGACTCTACGCGATGCGTGATTTAAAGCGGGATACAGTGAGCTGACATAAGCACTTGCCAAACTGCTCCACGGATGGTTTGAACCCCGTTCTCCGTTGCACCCTGTTCTCCGGATCTCGCGGCTTATTGTCTCGCCATTTCAGGGTTCTGGAGCAGATCAGGTGATGAACGAGTAACCCAGGGCTAAGTTGTCTCGTCCCGTCGGGACTTCAGAATTAAAGAGAGGACACCGAAGATGTGGGGCTGAATTCACAAAACCTGATGACGCAAAGTATAGCTTCGTGTTCGAGCAAAGTCGTCATCTCGCTCCGTCGAGATGAACCGGCCCACGCTTAGCCGCAACCATGCAGCCTCTCTACGCTTTCGTCTGCATGGTCACGGCTTAGACTCTTTTTCAGATGCGGTAAGCGGTGCTACGCGCTAAAGCTCAGACATGGCACTCAAGGCAACCATTCACAAAGCAAGCATCCAGGTCTCTGATCTGGACCGCAATGCGTACAGCGACCACAATCTGACAATAGCGCGGCATCCATCCGAAACGGATGAGCGCATGATGGTGCGTTTGTTGGCCTTTGCTCTGAATGCACCGCCAAACAATGATCTGGGTGATTTGGAGTTAGGAAAAGACATGTGGGAGCCTGATGCACCTGCGCTTTGGCAAAAAGATCTGACGGGATTGCTCATGCACTGGATCGAGCTAGGTCAGCCGGACGATAAGCAGATCCTGAGAGTCTGCAGCCGCTCTAAAAAGGTCACGGTTTACAGTTACGGCACGGCTACGAATGCGTGGTGGGCAGGTATCGCCAGCAAGATCACACGAGCAAAAAATCTGACCGTCTGGCAAATCCCCACTGAGCAGGCTGAGGCGCTAGCAGCCCTGGTGCAGCGGTCGATGGATCTGCAACTCACCCTGCAAGATGGTAGTCTCTGGGTGGGTGAAGGTGACAGATCGGTGGAGGTCACTCTGCAATGTCTCTATGGCAATCCAGAGGCCTGATCGACCATGATCCACATCGTGCTCTATCAGCCTGAAATCCCGCATAATACCGGGGCTGTGGGCAGGTTGTGTCTGGCTACAGGCGCGCGACTGCATTTGATCAAGCCTTTGGGTTTTAGCCTGGAAGATCGCTACCTGAAGCGCAGTGGCCTGGACTACTGGGCCGACGTGGATGTGCATGTCTGGGAGAACTGGCAGGAGTTTCGCGATCATACGGGAGAGACAGCCAAGTTCGCCTTTATCGAGTGCCAAGGTGAGGGCACTTACTGGCAGGCAGATCTGCACAGTCATGCGGAACTTTACCTCGTGTATGGCCCTGAGACGAGCGGCATCCCACCGGCCATCATGGCAGCGTATCCGGGTCAGACTTGGCACATCCCAATGCAGGGCACGCGCAGCCTGAATCTGTCCACAGCCGTGGCCATCGTGCTCTATGAAGCGGTGCGGCAGCAGTCGCTCACCACTTCAGACTTGTGACCGGCAGTCGCGTCTCATTGCGGTATGATTTGATGATCTGTCCGTCTTTCAGATGCAAAACACGGTCGGCCATGCCTGCCATGTCGGCATTATGGGTGATGATCACCGTCAGAGTACCTAGCTCACGATTGATCCGCTCCACGGCCTCTAAAACGGTGATGCCAGTATTCACATCCAGCGCGCCCGTGGGCTCGTCACAGAGCAGGACCTCCGGCTTTTTTGCAATGGCTCGCGCGATGGCCACCCGCTGCTGCTCACCGCCGCTGAGCTGACTGGGAAAGTGATCCATGCGGTGTTCCAAGCCGACCAACGCTAGTGCATCCTCAGGCTTCATGGGATCACGGGAGATGTCGGTGATCAGGGCCACATTTTCCCGAGCGGTGAGACTGGGGATGAGATTGTAGAATTGGAAAACAAACCCCACGCAATTCCGCCGGAACAAGGTCAGCGTGCGCTCATCGCCTTCGGTGAGATCCCAGCCACGATAGCGCAGCTGTCCGGTAGTCGGCACGTCCAGGCCGCCGAGGATATTGAGTAAGGTCGATTTCCCACTGCCAGAAGCGCCCAGAAGGACGACCAGTTCACTGGCATGAAAGTCGATATCCACGTTATTCAGAGCCACCACGTCCAGCTCGCCGGTGTGATAGACTTTACGCAGAGCGCGAGCCTCAAAAATGGGCTCAGTCAAAGATGATGATTCGAGAGAAGGCATCCTGCTTTCAACTGAGCCCGAGATGGGCATCTCGTGAGATTTTAGTGACAGCCGCAGCCTTCACCACAGCCTTTTTGGCCAAACACTTCGTCAAAAGTTGGCACTCGGCCTTTTTCCAGAGTCTTGCCTACAAAGCCATTCACTTGATTGGCCACTTCCTGAAGTACATCCTGGGCGGCAATGAAGGCCGCGATACCTTCGTGCGCGTCGGCTTTGTCCTGCAGAACCTGAAAGCCACTGATCTCCGCAGGATCCAGCTCCTGACCACTGCGGTGACGCTGCTCCAGGGAGCGACCCGTGGTCATCACGTCACGATACAAAGCCACAGCTTGTTCGTCAGCGAGGAAGGTTTCTGCCGTTTCACGGGCAGATTGCACAGAGGAATCCGCTACAATGGCGGCACAGAGGGCTTCGATATGAGAGGCGATGGCAGGGGCGAGGGCTACAGTCATGGACGGCGATGCTATCGCAAGAATCAGAAATGTCGAATGCCTGCTTGCACATTGCCGCATTCTTCGTCATTCGGGATATCTCACCACATGACTTTCCTCCACACCGCCGACTGGCAGATGGGTAAACCTTTTGCCCGCATCGAAGATGAGCAAAAACGCGCCCTCGTCCGCCAGGAGAGAATCAGTGCGCTTTCGCGTATCGGCGTTCATGCTCAGGAAAAGCAGGCAGAGTTCATCATCATCGCCGGAGATCTCTTTGATTCCCCTAGCCCAGATAAAGCCACCGTCTCTGCCACCTGCGCCGCCATTGGTGCGCTGAAGATACCCGTCTATGCCATCCCAGGGAACCACGATCACGGTGGAGCAGGCAGTGTCTGGGAACAGACTTTTTTCATTCATGAACGCAGCGCCCTAGCCCCCAATCTGACGTTGCTGCTCACGGCTGAGCCTCTGGAGCTGGACAGCGCAGTCCTCTTCCCCTGCCCTCTTTTGCATCGGCATGAGACCGGAGACACCACGGCCTGGCTACGCAGCGCAGACCTGTCTGCCTTTGGCCAAAAAGCCCGCATCGTGATCGCACACGGCACCGTCCAGGACTTCGGCCCTGCGGGCGATGAAGAAGACGAATCCACCACAGCCAATCATCTCGATCTAGCCCGCTTACCCCTAGAGGAGCTAGATTACATCGCCCTCGGTGATTGGCATGGCATGAAGCAGATCAACGCTAAAGCCTGGTATTCAGGCACACCTGAGCCGGACAGATTCCCTCGCGGCGCAGGAAATCTCCCTGGGCATATTCTCGCCGTAACCCTTCAGCGCGGCCAGAGCCCGCAAGTCATGCCCTTATCAACTGGGAGACTACGCTGGCATGAGCTCACCCACACTTTTTCAGATGAAACCGGCCTCGCCACTTTAGAGGCAGCTCTCACGGGCGATCTAGCCCTGGGCACTGGGCAGGATCTTCTGCGTCTCAGCTTAAACGGCAGCCTCGGCATCCAGTCTCTGACAGAACTTGAATCCCTGCTCTCCACCTGGCGTGCCCGCCTGCTAAGGCTGCGCCTGCATCAAAACATCTCCATCGCCCCCACCGAGGAAGAAATCGCCGCCCTCACCCAACGCAGCGATGCCCCACTCATCGCCCGAGTCGCCGAACAGCTTCTAGCCCAATGTAAAACAGAAGGCGAACCCGCCGAAATCGCCCGCAACGCGCTGCTCCAGCTTCATGCTAGCTTTAAGGTCTAGCAACGCGGAAACTAATTCACCACATAGACACAGAGACACAGAGACACAGAGACACAGAGTCTTAGAATTCTTGAGCGTGCTCCTGCTTTAGAAAGACAGGCTTGAAATGGCCAGATCTCAATAGGCAAAAGAATGGGGGCAAAAGAATGACCGATGTCCTAACGGCACCCGAGTAGAAACCATTCCTTTGCCCCCATTCCCTTGCCAAAATCATTCGTCGCCAAGCAGATCCAAGATTGGCAAAGGAATGAGGGCAAAGGAATAAAAACCACATGGCCCAGTCGCCTATTCAGTCTCTGTGTGCTCTGTGCCTCTGTGGTTCATCTCTTCCCTGAATGCAGATAAAAACGCAAGTGGTTGAGCCCTGAGCATTACTCACTCGTTGAGTTTGCAGGCATGGACTCACAATGCCCCATTCCAGTGACTTGAAACCTGGAACCTGAAACTAGAAACACCGATCTAGGGTCACCCCTGCCGTATTCCACCCTGCTTCTCTCGCGCAGATTTGCGACCAGCGAATAAAGCCGGGAGAGTTTTTGGCATCAGGCTCAATCAGGACACCGGACTGCATACCCAAAATCGAACCTCCGCGCTTCGAGAATAGTCCGCTCGTGGCATTATTGATACCAAATCATCCGTGATTTTGGGGTTTTCTCGTGCCCAAATCATTTTTTATCACAATTATGATTGGTTAGTTTAAATTCATTCGATAACTAAATGTTTGTTATTTTGATTCACAAAAGTCTCATTGTGAGTCTTTAAAGTGGTTTATCCTGAGTTTCCATTTTGTTATCAAATTTACTTATTATCATATTTGATGCATTAATTTACAGTTTTTATACAAAATGATGATTTAATTATTGCAGTGATTCTAGAAATTGATATAATTACCATATCAATCGAAACAACTGCAATGAAAACCGCTTCCAACACCCTCCGCCTGATCGCCGCCGCTGCCCTCTCCATCGCAGCTCTGGTTCCTTCGATCTCCAGCGCTCAGAACGGTTACGCCGCTAGCGCCTACGCTGCCCAACAGGCCGCTTACGCTCAGCAGGTCGCTGCTTACAATCAACAAATGGCCGTCTATCAGCAGCAAGTCGCCGCTTACAACGCCCAGCAGGCCGCAGCTGCTCAGGCTCAGCAGACAATGGCTGCTCGTCCAGCTCCTCGCGCTGCAGCTCAGGCTCCTGTGGCTAACAGCCTCATCCGTTTCGACGGTCGCTACGCTGCCTGCTCGGCTTCCCTGCCTACACAGGTCCAATACGCTATCAATGCTGCGAATTCTCTCCAGAGCAGCCCTTATGTTCGCGGTGCAGGCCACGGCCGCGTCGAAGATCGCGCTTATGATTGCTCCAGCAGCACTTCTTACACCCTGATCAAGGCTGGCTTGCTGAAGGCTCCTTTGACATCGGTTGGTTTTGCTACCTACGGCCAGGCTGGTGAAGGCCGCTTCATCACCATCTGGGTCAAGCCTGGTGAACATGTTTTCATGACAGTGTGCGGTCTTCGTCTGGACACATCAGGTGGCAAGGTGGGCGAAGGTCCACGCTGGCGCGCAAAGGGCCGCAGCTATGCTGGCTTCAGCCCACGTCACCCTTTTGGCATGTAATTCTCAAAATTGCGACTCGAAACCAAACCGCAACTCACTTCTGCAAAGCCAAAAACGATAAAGCCTCTCTCAAACCTGATTCAATCTCAAATTCGAAACTCCCACTCTCAAAAACGATGAACACTCAAACCACCTCCTTCACCCTGAACTCCTCCGCTCCAGTCGCTGCCAACAGTCTGAACCTCGGTTGGAGTGCCATGCCAGCCTTCAC
>JAPLUM010000122.1 GCA_026397605.1 Verrucomicrobiota bacterium
AAAAGCGTGCTCCGAGTGAACGGAATTTGAAACTGCTCCCTATGCTCCAGCGTTCCGCAAAGGCGACAAACGGAAATGGAACCGAATACGCCATAAGCCAGACCGAGCAGCGCCAAGAAACCCATCAAGCCCCAAAGCCAAAACCTAAGCCTGCGATTGGTCGGTTTTACCGGTCCGGATTCAGGAACCAAGGATTGTTCCACAACTGTTCGCCTTCACGCGCTAAAACTCTCGCCGCAGGAGCAACTCGTGGCGGCATTCGGGTTCGTCACCTTGAAGCCGCCCTCGGTCAGGGCGTCCACGTAGTGCAGCTCGGAGCCGGTCACGTAGAGGGCGCTCTTGGGGTCCACGACCACCCGCACACCGGCGCTCTCGACGAGGATGTCGCGGTTCTGCGGCTGGTCCTGCAGGTCCATTTTGTATTGCAGGCCCGAGCAGCCACCACCGACCACGGCCACTCGCAGTGCTCCATTTTCAGCCCGCCCTTGTTTGGTCAGCAGGCTGGTGAGTTTGTTGGCTGCATTGGGAAGGATCTTGATGAGCTTCTCGTTACCGATTTTGAAGTTGGGGGCTGTCGCGGTCATGCTGGTTGGTCTGCTTTCCAGGCTTCAAAAGTTTCACGGGTCGGGTCAAACTTGGCTCCACAACGCGGGCAGGTGATCTTGGCTACGCCATCGGCAAAGATGTAATCCATATCCTCGTCGGAAAGTCGTGTCAGCATGGGGAAAAGTCGATCCACGGTACAGCCGCAATCAAAGACGTAGTTCCGCGTTTCTAAGAGGGAAAGTTGCTCATCACGATCCAGGTTTTTGACCTCCTCATCGGTCAGTGCATTGAGCCAGTCTTCGTCGGCATCAGGCTCGGCAGAGATTTGCACAAAGTCTTCATCCGCTAAGCGGAAGATGCGCGTCAGGCGCTGCTCGCTTTGCGAGTAAAATTGTTCGATGGCCGCTAAGATATCCGCGCCATGAAACTCGATGGTGCTTTGCTGCGGTTGTAGTCCAAAACGGCTCGTTTGGGTGATGAAAAGGCATTTGCCTGTGTCGCGCACATCTTCGGTGAATAGGCGTCCTACGACGCGACCCGTCTTGGTGCCGCCAGTGACGAATAGATTGAGAAGCGGATCGTTCAGATTGATCGTCCACGCGCAAATCTCATCATGTGGACGGGAGGCTAAATGCAGGGCCATGCCAGCGACGGCGTCTTTGAGCATCATGTCCAGAGGCTCAGAGTGCTTGATGCCATGCTGCATGAGATGCAGGTAGTAATCCATGTAGAGATCACTGAACTTGCCGCGCACGAGCAGGCAGTTCCGGTGACGCACAAAATAACAGCGGATTTCAGCAGGGGCTAGATCGGCGTTTGGCATGGGGATTGTTACGTAGCATAGGCTTTCCAGCCTGTGAGGGAAAGCAGAGAAGCGGAGTCGGTCTCCGCTTCCCTGCCAGATGAATTACAGAGCTTTGATAAAGAGATCCTTGTAATAGCAGGTGCTCTTTGGGTCGTGACCCTGGATGGCGATGGTGCCAGCGCTGAGCTTACGGCCTGGCATGTTTTTCAGTGCAGTGGCAGGATCCCAGCCCTCTGGCTCGGTGAACTCCACGGTGGTCTCACCATTGACTTTCAGGGTGATGTGCTTGCCCTCGACACGGATCACGTAGTCGAACCATTCGTCGTCTTTGTTGGGAGCCGCAGGAACGCGGATATGAGTTCCACCTTGGGGTTCCTTTTGGTCAGGCAGGAGGGCCAGGATATTCACGACACCATAAAGGCTACCGGTCTTTTTAGGATCGGTGTGGGTGCTGTTAACCTGGCACTCGTACCCAAGATCAGGCCAGCCTTTTTCTTGGAATTGGGTGTGGAAGTAAATGCCACCATTGGAGCCTGCCGTTGTTTTGACTTTGGCTTTGAGTTCAAAGCTCTTGAAGCTGGCGTCACCGTTCGGGCCTGTGTAAAAGATGTGAGAGCGACCACCACTGACTTTAAGGGTGCCGTTTTCGACCGTGAAACAGCCTGGAACTTCATCGTTGGCTTTCCAACCCGTCAGGTCGGTGCCATTGAACATGGAGGTATAGCCTTCTGGGGTTGCCGCAGCTGCCGTGGCAGGCGCAGGTGTCGGCGCAGCGGCTTCAGGAGCAGCCGCCGGAGCTGGCGCGGTCGCGGGGGCCGATTCTGTCGCAGGTTTGCAGGCGGTCATCAAGACGGCTGCCGAGAGGAGTGTGAGGTGGTTGATCTTCATGGAGACACCGCTTCTACAGTCGCCGCTGGCCTTTGTCCAGCACTGCGCCTGCATTCTGGACGGCGGACTGATCAATGATTCCTGGCCAGCCCGCTTCCCGCCTATCATGGTAGAGCCCGTTGCAGCAGATCCTGGATGACCCTGAGGGCTGAACGAAGTGCCACGAAGAAGTGCTCCCACCCGGATTTGAACCGAGGACCAAGGAATTATGAGTTCCCTGCTCTAACCGCTGAGCTACAGGAGCGTCTCGTAGCGAGAGTCAGACTATGACTAAGGACTGAATCTCGGCAACCTGTGATTTGCATTTGGCGTTAGGTTCTTTCCCGCTAAGTATGTCGGCCCATGAAAATCCTGGTTACTGGCAAAGGCGGTCGCGAGCACGCCCTCATCACAGCTCTGAGTGAATCCCCCGAGAAGCACGAACTCTTCGCTTACCCTGGTAGCGACGCTATTGCGACGCTGGCGACGAGGGTGGATGTGCCCGATCTACCTGAGCTGATCACTTGGATGAAGGACAACGCCATCGATCTCTGCGTGGCCGGAGAAGAGGCCTGGCTGGTGAAGGGAAGGGGACTAGCCAATCTCTGTGCTGAAGCAGGTCTGCCATGCTGGGGACCGGTGAAAGAGGCTGCTCAGCTGGAGGCCTCTAAAGCCTTTGCCAAACATTTCCTGCAGCGCCATCAGATCCCCACCGCCACATACATGGTCTGCACCACTGCTGAGGAAGCCCGTGCGACACTCACGGAGTTTCCCATTGTGCTGAAGTTTGATGGCCTGGCTGCTGGCAAAGGTGTGGCCGTCTGCCCAAATCGTGAGGAGGCGGAGGCCTTCATCATTGATGTGATGGAAAAGCGTATCTTCGGCGCAGGCAATCTTGTGGTGGAGCAGTGTCTCATTGGGCCTGAACTATCCGTCTTTGCCTCTGTCTGTGATGATCAATATCACATCCTGATGCCTGCCCGTGACTACAAACGCATCGGCGACAATGATCAGGGCCCCAATACAGGCGGCATGGGAGCTGTGGCTAGCCGCCAGCTGGCTGATCCTGAACTCATGGCTCGTATCGAGCGTGAAATCGTTCAGCCGACGGTCAAAGGCCTGATTAAGGACAATCTGAAGTACCGAGGATTCCTCTACTTCGGTCTGATGCTCACGCCTGACGGCCCGAAGGTGATCGAATACAATTGCCGCTTCGGCGATCCCGAGGCAGAGGCCGTGATGCCGATGGTTCGTGGCGACTTCGCCAATTATGTTTTTGAAGCAGCCAAAGGCACCCTTCAGCGCGATCTGCTCCAATTTGCAGAAGGTTGGAGTATCTGCCTCATCTCCGCCTCAGCCGGTTATCCAGCCACCTCCCGAAATGGCGATGTGATCCGTGGTCTCGAATCTGTCTCAGGTGCTAGGGTTTATCACTGCGGGACCAAGAAAAATGAAGAAGGTGAATTTGCCACGAATGGCGGTCGAGTGCTAGCTGTCGTGGCTCAAGGCACCTCACGCACCGAGGCCCGCGATAAAGCCTACGCTGAGTCTGTGAAAGTGACCTTTGATGGCCTGCAAAGGCGCACAGACATCGGCCAGATGCATTTTGAAT
>JAPLUM010000526.1 GCA_026397605.1 Verrucomicrobiota bacterium
AGCGGGGCCAGTTCCTCGATCAAAAAAGGCTGCACGCTCGGCACCTTCAAAACATCACCCACTTTCAAGGAACTCATTTTTAGCGGAAGGTTGATATGCGTCAAGAACTCGGGTGAGCAGTGAAAACGCTCAGTCAAAAACTCCAACAAAGAGTCATACGGCAGATACTTCTTCTTGCTCTGTTCCGAAGGCTTGGAAGGCAACTCACCGACAAAGGCCAGATCCTCTTGGCGGACCGTGTAACTCGTGTAGTTCTCTGTGACGCTCGATACGTCCAACGAATGAGATTCCACTTCCGTTTCTGGCAATCCCTGAGCACGCTGAAATCGTTTCAGCGCCTTTGAAGTGAATTCACCCGGACGACCATCGACCTTCCCAGGTCCAAACAGCTGTGTATCCAGGAAAATTTGTAATTTCAGAATATCCTCAATCGGCTCAGGTGCTGGAGGCAGCGGGTCTGGAATGACCGCTAAAACTTCGCCCAAGGCAAGGAGGGCAAATAAGGCTGAAAACAAACATTTCATAAGGGGAGCAGGCCACTAAAAACGGCCAGACAGCAATCTTCCGTTCACATATCGTGATTCAATTTAGAAGCAACAAATACAAGCACTTCAGCAGCGGAATGCTTGCCAACATGAGGATTTAATTCAATCGCCAGTGCCCATATCTGTGGGAACAGAAACGGTCTCAACTCTTGGCAGCATCCGAGCTGTCACCATTTTCAGGCGCAGACGGCTGCGGCTTCGGAGCGATCTTCTTGATTAAATGATTCACTTTCGGCGCTGGGATGAATCCACCACCGCCACCAGACCAGCCTTTCGTTGAATTCTGATTTTTAAAGGGGCGCGGCGCTCGATTGGATTGTTTCTGACTCCTCATGAATACGATACAGATTGGGTAGATTAAAACTCAATAAGGCATGGACTACAGCACCCCTAAAAGCCCTTACTTTAACTGATAGCTTGGATACTTCTGCTTGAGCAGCTTTTGAAACTCAGCTGCTTTATCAGGTTGGCCAGCTTTTTGCAGAGCTTTGGAGGCTTTATCAAGGGCCTCCGGTGTGACCTCATCATCATCGAAGAAGTGGCTGGGAATCATGAACTTAGCAGCCGCTTCCCCATGTTTTGCCTGACCCGCGGCAGCTTGTCCCTCAGCGGCCAGTTTATCTCCCATGGCGCTCAGGATATCTCCCTGGAGGATCAGTAGCAGAGCTTGGGGCTTGCCGTCTTTGGCAAAACCCAGTCCTTCTTGAACGACGGCATCAGCAGCCTCAAATTGACTCAACCCCAACAGCGCCTGCCCCTTGGTCACAAGACCTCTGGCACGCGCGGCGCTTTCAGGGGTGGTTTTCAGGTAATGATCCGTCGCTTTGACACAGCTTTCGTAATCCTTGGTCTCAAGGAAGGCCATGCCCAGATAACTCCAGACTCGTGGATCCGTGTTTTCAGGGGCATCTGGCGTAGAAGCTAGAGAAAGATACTGAGTGCAGCGTGAGTAGAGCTTTTGGTCATACAACTTCAGCCCCAGCCATGTGAGGACTGTCGGTGGAATAGTGGCGTTTTGATTCACCTTCCGGTAGTCATCGATGGCCTTTTGCAGAGCTTCTGTGTTTTGCTGCACATAATGCGCCTGAATGATCATGAGACTAGCCTGATCCAGGTAGGTCTTACGATCCGTGGCTACCGCTTTTTCAAGGGCCGCGATGGCCTTATCCCAGAGTTGAAGGGAATAGCTGGCACGTCCGATGCCGAAGTAAGCCTGCCCAGCAGCCGGACTCGTGGGGAATTTCTTCACCAGCATTTCAAAGGCTGCAATGGTAGCCTTGGGATCACGCTGCTCAGCGGCGATGAGTCCGAGCTGGAGATAGGCTAGCTCCACAGCTTCCGAGTTGGGGTGGTTTTTGATGACTGATTGAAAGTCTTCCACGGCTTTCGGGAAGTCCTTGGTTTCCCGATACGCCAAGCCACGACGAGCCAGTGCTTTCGACGTTAACTCATGAGTCGGATAACTATTCAAAAACTGGGTGAAGGTAGCCACGGCATCCTGTGGTCGTTGTGCCTCAGCTTGAGACCAGCCTTTATTGAAGAGAGTTCCGGGCTGCAGCTTAAGCGGTAGTTTTTCAAGCTTTACATCGGCGAAGCTCGTCGTGGCTTCAGCATATTTTTGTTTATTGAAATGGAAGTCGGCTCGGATCAGGCGGGCTAGATTGAGAAACTCATGATCTGCATGGTCCTGAACACTCTTTTGGATAAACGCGGTGGCAAAGTCCGCCAAGTCTTTGTCGTCCAGCAGATAGAAGCAGTAGAGCTTCCAGTAACCAGCCTCAAAAGCTGCCTCACTGCTAGGTGACTGCTCGACCATGAGATAGACTTCCACGGCACGGGCATAGCTCTTTTTCATCCGATAAGCATTCCCCACCATGAGGAGCATCTTTGGTCTCGTATCACCTTCCGGCAGGACGGTGGCATTTTGATTGTAGTTGCTGATGACACCATCGTAGTCGCCCTTGGCAAACAGGGACTGCACGACACCAACGAGGGCGATACCACGATTGACACCCGTAGTTTCCGGGAGCTTCAGCGCACGTTGAAAGAGGGCGACGGATTCCTCAGGCTTACCCAACTCCGCCTGCAACACAGCGGCTTTCACGGAAGCTTCAGCGATGATGGCATTGTCCTTACTGTTTTGTAGCAACTCCAGGAAAAGTGGCAGGGCTTCCGTTTTTTTATCTGCTGCTAACAGCAGCGTCCCCAGACTCAGTAGAGCAGGCTCACGATAAGGATTGTCAGTGGTCACGGCCACGACTGAGTTCAGCGCGGCGATTTGGCGCTTGGTATCACCCAGCATTTGATAAGCCCGCGATTTATTGAAGGAGGCCGACAGCTTTACCTGCGGCAGAGTGGACTTCGTTTCACAAAAGGTAAAGAAGCGCGCCGAGCGATCAAAGTCACGGTCATTGAAAGCCATGGCACCCAGACGATAGGCTGCCGAGGGCGCACCTTCGCTGGCTGGGTAGCGATTCACCACTTCTTCGTAATAGGTCTCAGCCACTTTCAGCTGCTTTTGATTCATGTAGCACTCGCCAATGCGGAAGAGAGCCAATGGCACATGCCGACCTGAAGGATAGTTTTGCAGATACTGTCCCAGAGATTGAGAGGCGATGGTGTATTCACCGCGCTCATAGATCATGCTGGCATAGTCAAAGAGATCCTCATCTGGCCCCTTGGGCTTATTGCTCGCGGGAGCCACTGGTCGGCTCGGCTCCACAGGAATGGCCTTTGGAATAGAACTCTCCTCCTCTTCCACCGCAACCGCACGGGGCACATTTTGAGCGAAGGCAGCATGGCTCAATACAAGGCTAACAACCGCAATGGAATGCGGACGAAGAAACAAGGGCAAATGGAACGATCTAAAACTCATGTCTCTTCACTTATTCGGGGCTACCGCATCGGGTTTGCGCGTGGCAAAGGCGATGTTCCAGATGCCTGCTTTTTGGCAGGTATTCAGAACTGCGATCACGTATTTATAATCTACGACTTCGTCGCCGCGTAGAATGACGGCTTGGTCTTTGTAAATGGTCACAATGTTTTGCAACTTCACCAGCAACTCCTCCTCCGTGAGCTGGGCACCATTGACGAAGATTTCGCCCTGGGTATTGATATTGATGATGATCTCGCCGACATTACGGGATTCATTGTCTTTCCCCTCATCTGCAGCGGGCACGCTGATGTCCATGACCTGCTCATTCTTGGCGTAATGCGAGGTCACCGCAAAAAAGATCACCAACAAAAACAAGATATCCACCAGCGGCGCGAGCTGCATGGGGGAGGGCTCAATGGAGTGTTGTTTGCGAAAGTTCATAGCAAAGAAAGCTCACGATCACTCACCACGAGTGGCGACGGCACGTGCTGCACGTTTGTATTGAACTGCAAGGAGCGCCATCAGGTGCGTTGTCGCAGACTCCATCTCGGAGATGAGACGATTCACCTTGCCACGGAAAATGGCATAAAAGATCAGCGCTGGAATACCGATCACCAAACCGGAAGCTGTGCACAATAGAGCCTCAGACACGCCCTGAGCCATACCCAGCTGATTGCTGCCGGCATACTGCGTTTTAGAGATTTCCTGAAACGTCGTCATCATCCCCAGAGTCGTACCCAGCAGACCCAGCATCGGTGCCACCGCACCCACATCTCCCAGGTAGGCGATCCGCGCCAGGAGCAAGCTTGATTGGCGATTTCCCTCGGCCTCGGTCACTTCTTTCACCTCTTCAAAACTAGCGGTCGGATTGCGTGTGGCAAAGTCCAACGTCTTGGCCGTGATGCGGGCGATACATTCGTTACGCCGATTGCACACGGCCAGCAGGCCCAGGTAATCCTGTTTCCGAATCAGTGCATCTGCGCTATTCATGAAGGCATCACTCACGACGGTGCCCTGGCGTACGGTGAAGGTGAAAAGCACGATAAAGAAAGCCGTGATCATCGAGAGCACGATCAGTGGATACGCCATCACACCGGTCCTCTGAACATAGCCATCCAGAGTTAGCGCACTCGGCGGCTCAGCGCCAGCTTCTGCCGGAGCTGAGGTCATCTGTACGGCACCAGTCGGCGCAGCGGATTGAGCCTTAAGGCCAGTTGGCATCCAGGTGAAAAAACTGACCAGTAGGGCGAGTGCGAAAATGAATTTGCGATCCATGAGAGTCGGATATTAAGCAGACTTTGCCCACTGACAAGGCTGGTATTTTCTCTCTCACCGTGTCTTTGTCGTCCCCTCCCACCCGAATGCCCACCTCCCCAGCCAGTCCAGAATCCATCATCGCACTCTTACACGAGCACGATATCCTCGGCACGGAAGACCCCATCAATGCCGACAGCGACCTCTTCTCACTCGGACTTGATTCCTTGGCGCTCATGCAGTTACTCCTGCATCTGGAGGCCCACTTCGAAGTGACTATCCCCACCGCCAACCTCATCGGCAGCCATTTTTCCACTCCGAGACGACTCGCCGAATGGATCAGCAGTCTGCAATTGGGCACGGATGATTGATCGTTGATAGCTTGCGCGCCACGCCGCCCTGTGGCTTCATGCCACCATGTCTTCTCTGCCCGCGAACGTCATCGAACTCTGTCAGGCTCTGGTACGCATTCCGTCCGTCAATCCTGATGGCGATCCCGGCACCCCACATACCGGAGAGGCCGCGTGCGCAGCCTACATCCAGTCCTTTTTAGAGGCCTGCGGAGCCACCGTCACTCTGGATGA